>NZ_BSBJ01000012.1:0-10705 GCF_027923525.1 Alicyclobacillus hesperidum subsp. aegles
CGTTCCCTCCATCCAGGTATGCGTCGCAGGATGTCACAAATTTCACGGGCTTCCCATGGGCGCATAGAGCCTTTTTTATTCCCAAGGCACTCTACCCACACTTGTGACGCACAAACGCGATTCCGCAATTGTCCGGACGATTCTTCTCCCCATTCGTCCTCGACTGGCGTTTCCAGCCACTCCTGGATGAGACCGATCCGTGGATCATCCTCCATGTGTAGCCCTTGCACGATGGCTGCCTGACGGTCTATGTCGGGGGACAGTGTGAGCTCTTCACCATTTCGGTACAACGTGACGACTTCGGCCCATATCTGACCAATTTCATACTCCGTCAAATCGGTAAATACGCTTTTTGTGCGTTTCTCTGGATCAACGGCAACCGGCCAAAAACGTCGATTTCCTGTTGGGTCCTTTAAGAAATTCCAGTTGTTCGTCGTTCCAAAGAACACGCATTTGCGCGGAAAGTCCGTTACAACGCGATCATAGGCAACTCGGTATTTGTCTGAACGCTTGGTAATGAACTGCTTGATCTCGTCCACTTCGGCCTTCGACATCGCCGCTAGCTCGCCGAATTCGAAAATCCACGCCGATTGCAGGTGTTCCCCCGCCTCCTTGGTGTCAAACGTCTTCAGCGAGTCACTGAACCATCGCTGCGCCAGCATCTGAATGATGGTACTCTTGCCGGCTCCCTGCGGCCCCACCAATACAAGCATGTAGTCGAATTTGCACCCTGGCTCATAAAGGCGTTTGACAGCTGCAAGCAGCATTTTTCGCGTGACCTCATGCACGTATGGGGTATCATCCGCGCCCAAATAGTCCACGAAGATCTTGTCTACCCTCGGCTTACCGTCCCATTCTTGTGCCTCCAGATACTCCAAAATCGGATGAAATCGATTGGCGTGCGCGACTTCCGTAAACGCATTTTGGATGACGCTGCTGGACTTGATCTCATATCGCTTCCCGAACCAATGCAGTAGACGCCTATCGTCGGAAGCCAACCACGGTTCATAGTCCTCGTTAGGGCGTTCTCGTTTCCGCCATGGCAAGTCCTTACGGATCACTTCGGTGTTGCCAAAAGCGTCATACGCCAATGTCCCAGCCCATGCTCCGTGGGATAGGATGATCTCTACGTTGCTGGATGTCGGCAGTGGCAGACCGGTCTTCTCATTTTTCTTCAGGAGGTCGATCCAGCTGTCATCCTCCGGGTCATCTGATTCGCCGGTTGCTGCCACCTCGGAGGCGAAATCCTGCGACAGTTCCGCAAGCCTCTCGCGCGCCACACGGCTGTCGTTCACCGCGAATGCGAGCATGGCGGTGTAACTGGGCAGCTTCGTGATGTTCGTCTTCTCACTCGCCCGGTCGTCGAGATGGCCGAATTTATGTATCCGCACCAGATCAAACGCATTCACCTCGCGACCGCTCACGGGGTCGCTCTCGTGATGCGAGTAGGCGAACGTGTCATCGTCGTACACCACAAGGCCCCCGTGACCGGTTGAGCCGATATGCGTGTAACGAGTTAAACTGTCGTCCACCGGCTCATAGACGTCCGGGAGAAACTCGGCGATGGCCTCAGAGATGGAGTAACAACGACAGAACGCGCCGACGACGCCCTGCTTAGCTCTCGGGTCTTCCATGCGCTTCGCCGTCTGTCTGAGTACCTTGTCATCTGCGTGCCTCGGCCACTGGAGCGGGTCGCGCCAGTCGTCGTATTCAGCCAGCAGTGAATCAACCGACAGCGGCTCCCCCTCGAATATCTCGAGCACCGGCTCCGCGTCCTTGCTGCAGCTCGGCAGGTACATGAGCCGATGCACGTCAAACGTCGTCTTGTCGAAGTACGCCATGCCGATTTGCTCGGCGACCTTTCGGCTGACGGCCGCGTACTCGTCCGGGCTCATGTTGCGGTCGGGGAGCACGATGAGACGGTATTTCGGCTTCGTCGGCCGGTGGCTGTGTGTCGAGTAAATCACGTACGCTGTACCGGCCAGCACCAGGTCGGCCGCGAACAAGAAATCGTCGTCCGCGTGATCCACATCGAGCGTTATGAGACTGCGCGTGTCGATGTTCTCCTTCTTGCGCCTGCCACCGCGGACAAGGCCCCCCACAAAGGCGGGGCCGTCCTTGATTTTGCCCCTGGCGATATTGCTCATCTTGTCGTACTGTGCCATCGTCTCGGCTGTACGCCGGACCTTGTGGAGCTTGTCCACAAACTCATCCCACGTCAGGAACTCAGGCTTCCAGTTCGTATCGGCGCGGTGCTTGCCAAAGCTGATATCCAGTTCCCGCATGTACTTCTCACCGTCCGTCCTCCAAAAACGTCGTCGGCATCCCCAGCTGTTGTGCGATCACGTACTCTAACCGCGCGCCTTGGGACTGCTGCCACCCCGGCAGCATTACGACAGCATCGGCATCGAGGAGCATTCGAAGCGCCCGGCGCATGTACTGCTCCCACGTCCACCCTTCCGGCGCTCCCTCCGCTGGATTGATCGGTTCGTCCCCTTGTTGTCGGATGGCATCCGCCGCACGAAAGAACGCCGGGAAGTTGTATTCCGGTAGCCCCGACATGGGCCCAGATATGTAGACTTTCATCAGATCCACCTCTTTGCATGTTTTTCGTAAAATGGGTATCATATTGGTGCAAGGTAGGGCAGCACACGTGGCTGTCGTGGCCGCCAGCGTAGGTGGAGCTGGCGGCATTGTTGTGTCATGCGCCTGCAATGACGAGTCGTGCCCCGTAATAGCGCCAAAAACAGTCCACGTCGCAGAACAGAACATCGTCGTTGCTCGCGATCACCTCATCGCCTGCGTGGATGTCCGCTTCACACTGTTCACATCGGCAGATGATCTTCGGTTCCGGCGGCTCAGCTGTGATGTATTCGTCGATGATGTGGCTCAGGTCTTGCATCCATACGACCTCCCTATCAATACCTCCGGCCGCCGTGCCGGTACGCTCGTGTCTTGTTTTTCGCCATCTTGGTCAATAACGCGCCAGCTAGGTCGATACCGTGTGCTGCGGCCGTATCAAACGTCCGAATCACCACATCCGCGAGCTCTTCGGCGACATTGTCAACCCCTTCGCCTTTACGGTCTGCCTCCAGCGCCTCGCTCACCTCGCTATGGATGAGCGCCAAGTGGATGGGCAGTGGCGTATCGGTCTCATGCCAACCTTTGCTGCGAGCTGTGACGTGCACGTCTTCGATGAGTGCTTCCAAGACGGTCCGCGCGATGTCTTCGTGGCAGACGAGTGTGAAGGTGAGCGGATGTGTCGACGTGTCGTGCTCTGTGGTCTGCGACGCTGCCGTATGCGCCTCGGTCTCGACCTCCACGGTTGGCGCTGCCTCATCCAACACCTCGATGATCTCGCCTCGTAGCGCATCCAGCTCGGCTTCTTCTGCTTTCAGGTCCCGCAGTCCCCATCGGTCGAGCGCGAGATAGCCCTGACTGGTCGAATTGAAGAGCCCTTTGAGTGCCTGTGACCGCGTTTCGCCGTCCAGTCGACGCTGGAGATATTCCTCGCGGGTCGGTGCCGGCTTCGCTGCTGCGGCTTTCTTGCCATATCGCTCTTCGAGATAGCTCTGCATCTCGTCTTGACTCATTTGGTACACCACCATATCGCCGGGTCTTTTGGCGGCACGTTCCCGGTCCGCCAGCGGGACCGGGGTACCGGTGATTGTGTTGTAGTAAGCGCGACGCGTCATGGCTTGTCCACCACGTGCTTTCGTGAACTTGTTTTGCCTTGATTCGGATGCCGGAGCACGTACTCGAGTACATGCACCTGCGCACCGTCGCTGTAGGTCAGCTCGACTACTGTAGGCAGTCCTCTGTGCATCTTGAGAGGTTTGGCCTCGATGATTTTGATGCTTTCAGTAGATGACACTGGGATGATAGGCTTAGACGCGGGACGCAATACCCGTGTCGTAATCTCCTTGTCATTAACGATCGCCTTGTACGTCCTTGTAGACATGCCGCTTTCACCTCATCAGAATGGGTGACACAAGTGCTTTGCGGTGCCCCTGCTGCAACAAAAAAGGGCTGTCGGATCCGTAAAATACAAAGGATGGGTCGTCCGCGAGTTGTTCGATGGCGTCCTTTAGATAGTGGGCGTTGAGACGGATGCTGATCGACCCATTAGTCACAAAAGGAAGTTCCTTACGAACTTCACTGCCGAGCATGCGTGCCGAGATGACTGCGGTATCGCCACTGCCCTCGAGAAGGATTTGTCCCTCCGTGTTGCGAGTGTTCTTGAGCTCTCGCTTGTTCAACTTGTATAAAGTAAGTACCTCATCTAAAGCGTCTAGCCATGCTTGACAGTTCTGTAGTGCTCCTTCAGCTTTCGGCATAGTCGGGAATACTCGCTGCACGTCTGGATAGGTGCCGTGGATGCGTCGGATGGCCATCTTCTGTCCGTTGGCCCGGTACCAGATGTAGTCGTCGTTCCACCCCATGTACGCCCCGCTTTTGTCGAACAACCTGTGAAGAGTTGCGGCGTAGGTCGCAGGCAGAATCAGATCTTGTGGCCAGGACACATTAAGCGTCGCCCAGTACGCGCGTAGACCATCGGTCGAAAAGAGGGCATCCCCTCGGTGGTAGATACCCGTCAACACGGGGCGGCTTTCGGTTTTTGCCGCGGATATCGCCGCCCGCTCGAGCGCGTGGAAGTAGTCCGCGTCGCAGTTGATAACTTCGCTCGCTGCCTCTGGCGGTTCACCTGGGAAGTCGTCGGGTAGTACGGCTGGTACGAGCGCCATGGCGCCGATTTTGGGCTGGACGCCCAACACCAACGTCGTGGGCGCTTTCGCGCTAAGCAATACGTCGCGATGGAAGACTGCGGACACCGGTGTCGGGATGTGCATGTCCGGCACGTATATCGTGCGACGGTAGTACATCTCGCTGCTCGCTGCCTCGAGGGTAAGGTCGTTGCCCTCAGCGGTTACGCGCACATGCTCGTACGCGACAAATGATGAGCGCTTTGGCGTGAGACGCGCTACAGTTTTGAGCGCGTCGACAACGGGTTTGGTAACTTGAATCGTCACTTTTTCTGACGTTGTGGTCATGTCAATTCCCCTTTCCTTCAATCACGCGTTGGATGTACCAGACAGCCTTTTGCAGGTCTTCTCTGCCGCCCTTGTGCTGATACCTAGACAGGTACTTGAGCGCGTTTCCAATGCAGTAACCCTCGAAACGCTCTGCGCCAAGTTTGGCTTCAATGAAGTCAATGGTCTCGATGCCGCCTGTGAGATAGTGGCTTGGATGGTTGACAGGGTCGTTGGGCTTGTCCGGAACTGTATCCTTCGGTGCGGACCATCGATCCAATGTCTCGACGAGCGCCGTAGCTGCAGCCGCAATTTCTACCGCTTTGCGGCGTACGTTCGCGTAATCGCCTTTGACCGCCTGACCCAGCAGTTCGCTGTATTTGTCGTACAAAACGCCATAGAGGTGGCCTGGGTCTTGCTCATCCCACAGCTGGTCTTGGTGAGCTCGTTCTGCCGCTATTTCGCGAAGCGCTGTATATCTGGCGCGGGGCATTCCGGCGAACGGTTCGAGTTCACTTCGCAGGCGTTTGATCTCGTCCTGAGTCCGTTGGATCGACTCAAGCGTGGTTTGCCATAGTTGACTACTCATAATAGTCAGTCCTCCCACTGAAATTCCGTCATGAATCATCCCGCGTTCAGCGGCAGTTCAATCTCAATCGACTGCAGGTTGTCGAGCCAGAAGCTCTCTCGATACCCTAAATCGAGCATCACTATCGATCCACCGCCACCACGCGCATACCGACGGTAATCGCTTCGTCATCCTCTAAGTACGCCACTCGAGTCAGTCCTTTCGATAAAACTCCGTGACGAATCCGTCCGCCCTCAGCGGCAGCCCCGGAGCCCACGGGATCGGTTGGTCCATGATCGACGTCACGGCGTCGAGGTCGGCACGCTCTTTCGGTACGTCCAGCACGACTTCGTCGTGGACGTGCATTACGATGTCGTATCCTGCTTCGTCCAGGCGCGTCATGCTCACAGCCAGGCAGTCCCGCGCGATGGCTTGCACAAGATTCTCGACCAGGCGCCCCCCGTATGTGCGATGTGACATCCACTTTTTCTTGACCTGGTCCATTCCGTCGTACACCAGACCGTCCTTGTCGAAGTTCGGATCCGGTTTGATCCGTGGGCTGACGTACGCGAGACTTCGCCCGCTCGGTAAGTCGGCAAACAGCACTCCGGCTTCGTAGCGGTACTGCACACCATGCGCGAGCTTGACGGTTGTTTTTTCCCTCACTGCCGTAATGGCAGCGTCCTCAGCCGCAAACCAAAGCCTGACGATGTTGGGGTTGGCTTCGCGCCACTGCTTGACGAGACGCGGATATTCGTCCGGGTTGATCTCCTTCTTTGAGTCCATGACCGCGAGGGCGTTGGGGCCGCCTTGATATCCACAGGCCAACGTCGCTACTTTACCTTTCGCCCGCAGTGCGTAGTTCGGATGGCCTTTGACGATGGTCTCGAACGGCACCTTAAACATCTGGGACGCGGTGGCCTCGTAGATTTTGCCGTGTCCTCGGAAGACGTCCAGTACCCATTGCTCGTCGGCCAGCCAAGCGATGACGCGCGCCTCGATGGCGCTGAAGTCGGCGACTACGAGCAGGTTTCCCGGGCTCGGCACAAAAGCTGTGCGGATAAGCTGACTGAGCACAAACGGTGGCGGCCCGAACAACAACTCGAGCAGTTCAAAATCACCGTTCTTCAGCACATCTCGTGCAACGAATAGGTCCTCGAGCTTGTTTTGGGGCAGGTTTTGGACTTGTATCAACCTACCTGCCCATCGCCACGTCCGATTGGCCCCGCAGAACTGGAGAAGTCCCCGCGCCCGTTCGTCGGCGCACATGCTGCGCGCCATGGCGTGGTACTTGTCTACGCTGGTCTTGCTCATCTCCTGCCGCAACTCGAGCACTCGGCGCGTCTCCTCGTCTGGCGCTGCGTCGAGGAGTGCCGGCATCTGATCTTTGCCCAGTCCATCCGGCGTCTCTAGCCCGCGTTCAGCCAGCCAGGCTTTCAACTGTGCGAGACTATTCGGGTTGTCCAATTCAGTCAGTTCCCGTGCCTCTTGTTCCAGCCGGCTCCGATACTGGTCATCACACGCGATCGCCTGCCGAAACAGTTCTGGATCCAGCCGTACGCCCCGGTCGTTAATCCGTTGGTCGAGCGCCCAGAGTTGCCACTCGTGATTAGGCAACGGGAAGCGGCTCAGCTTCTTGCGGATTTCGCGCTCCACGACGACGTCCTGCATGTTGTAAGCCTTGTACGTTTCCCACTTCTCCGGGTCGTGGCGCGGGTAGTTACGTGTGCGCTCCCCGTTCGCCTTGGTCGGCTTGCAGGGCATCGAAAAGTACTTGATCAAGTTTTTACCGCGAGCATCCTTTTGCGCCTCGAGCTTCAATCTTTGAGCAACACCGTCCAAATGCCCTGGGAGACCTAGCGCCAGAGCGTGTACAGCCGTGCATCGCCATTGAGATGGATCGCAGTAAATGTCAAAGTGCTTGCCTATGGTCACCCGCTCGAAATTTGCGTTGAATGCGGTCTTGAGCACACCCGGATGCGTAAGATCTTGAAAAACTTGTTCGGGCAATGGTTCTCCACTTGCCAAATCCACCACGTGCACCGGTTCGTCGTCGTAGGCATACGCGAAGAGGAGAATCTCGAAGTCGGGGGCTTCGACATACCGATACACGCCGCACTGTTTCAGATCCACGCTGGAATACGTTTCGACGTCAATCGTCATGACTTTCACGGGAAGGTACTCCCTTCATGAGCAGGGGACAGTAAGACCGTCCCCTGCTCGCCGAACTTACGCCAGAAAATCTTCATCGCCATAATCATCGAGATCGTCGAACTCCTCATCCGCGAAATCCTGCTCGACGCTCGGTGTTCCGGCCAACCGTTCACCATCTTGAACCTTGACGATGTTGTTGAGCCCAGCACCGATCCCCTTGCTCTGGTTGTCATAGAGATAGAAGTTGAGACTCACCCTGGCGTAGCAACCGCTGTAAACTTCTGTACTATCCGTGATCTCTTGAAACTTTGTCTTCCCATTCGCGTCCTTGCCCGCAGGTTTGGCGATACCCGGCTTCGTGTTGGAGTAGGCATTGATGAAATAGTGGCCCGCGTAATTGGGATCGTCCGGTCGTTCCTCGTCTCCGTCGTGCAAGGGAAACTTGAAATTCGCCGGCAGTTTCCCGCGATACCTAGCTTCTGCTTCCGCCTTCAGGGCATCGATGATGGCCTTATACTTGCGCAGCGTCTCTTTATCGGACTTTGGGATCAAAATCGCGCAGCTGTATTTGAGGTTTCCGTTGTTATCGGGGCGAGGCTCCCAAATATTCGCGTACGAGAGACGAACCTTTCCAGTAATCAACTTGGTCGAAATGTCTTTTGCCACTTGCGTATCCCCTTTCTTTCAAGTCACGCGTCGAAATGTTCATCTGCAAAATCATCAGCGATGCTGTTCAACTCGGGACGCGGATCTGTTTCCGGCACCAAAGTGGGTGCACCCGGAGGCTTGTCCACGATGTCATGGAGCAAATCCTGAAGTCGTCCCTTGCCGAGAAGCTTCTCTAGCTTCCCGACGCCTAGCAGCGAGCGCGGTGCTATGGTGTCCGGGTCGTATCCTGCATCCACCAATCGACGTGTAGCTTCGGTCGCATCGGTAATTTTGCGGTTGCTCCGCCCCTCGACCAGCTTCCACTGCGGAATCCGGTGGCCTTGTTTGGCCTGTTCGAACGCATACTCTTCCACGTCTTTCGCCCACTCCTTGAGCTGTTGAGCGACGAACAGGATCGAGCCTATCTCCTCATCGCTCAGAAGCGCTGGATCACGAAACTCGTAGGTGAGAGTTTTCATGTTCTCCTCCGCACGCGCTCGACATGTTGCCTTGACCTTGCACCATCGACAGTGTTCGCCCGGTTTGAAATTGCCCTCTCCGGCGAAGGCCAGAGCGGCAGCAGGTTTGACCACGTTGTCCGCCCATTCAAGCAACTCCTGGACTGAGACGGTATCCTCTGTGATCCGATCCAATCGGACTTGAGCAATCACCAAACGTACTTCCTGAATGTCGTACAGCCAATTGTAGGCCGCCCATGCGCCAAGGCCGTACAAGCGAATCTGCGGATTGCCTACCGCACTTACCGGGACGCCTACCCCGTACTTGAGGTCGATCACGGTCAACGTGCCGTCCGCGATGATGATGACGTCCCCGGTCCCGTAGCCTTCAGGGACCCATTCGCTGAAGTCCAATTGCTCCTCCAGGAGAAGCACTGCGTCGACTGAACGGGACTTGGCGCGAAGAAATTCCTCCTCGACAAACGTGACGTATGTCTGTATAGTCTCTTCCATCTCTTTGTCGTAAAACTCGTTGGCTTGAATGGTCTTTAGCCTTGCGTCGAGTTCATCTCGCATCTGCGCGTCGCAGACTGTGAGTCGCTGGCGGAGTTTCACTTCCGCCAATTCGTGCGCGCATGTCCCCCGCTCTGCGTCCGGACTGCGTCTATCGGGTACCCCCTCCTGCAACCGAGCACTAGGTGGGCAGTTGATCCATTGGGCTGCCTTAGAAGCGCTCAGGAGGGCATGTGAACGTTCAGCATGTGTTGCCTGGCTCATAGCGCCTCCAACCGTGCAAGGAAGTCAGCCCGCTTGTCCTCTGGGACTTCCGAGATGGACCGGCTCCCAAATTCGTTGAGCAGTTCCTTAATCGCCTTTTTGCCCTCGGGCGTTGCTCCCTTCGTCTGCGCGACAGCTCGCAGCTCGACAACAGAAGGGATATCGCCGGACGATTCAGGCGCGGCAGGCGTATCGACCTCGGTCTCCGGTTGCTGCGCAGTTCCCTGTTCGACTTCCTCCTCCGCGGCGTCCGAGTCCATGTGCTCGACATCAGCTCTGCGCCGACCGCGTGTTTGCGTAGTTTGCGTGCTGTCAGCAGCAGGCGCCTTTGCCCTGAGGTTTTGCATCGCCTTGTCCGCGACGATCTGGGCCGTCTGGTGCGCAGTGGATTGATCGGTCAAGGTCTTCACAGTTGCCGTGGATGACTGAGTGCCTTGGATCGCGTTCGCGAGTGCGACAATTGCGGCGTTTTCGACAATTGGGTTGTCGATGGTAATCGTGATCATGTACACATCCTCCTTGTTTCGCAGTTACCGCGTGACTGCCCGAGCTTGTTTTGCCTCGGCGAGCAGCTTGTCCAGCCAGCGCTGGATGGTAGCTTCGGGATTGGTGACAGCTATGTCTTTCGGCGTCAGGACGCCCTTGTCAAATTCCCTCGTGTATCCACCATTGGCGTCGATGTGCACAAGGCATTTGTGCTTGCCGACCTTGACTACACGTCCACAGCAACCTACCGAGTGCTGGGCGTGCGTGCCGATGATGACGGGTTGTCCAACATAGAACTTGTGCATGCCTGTCCCTCCAATCGCTCGATTTCGTCGAGCAGTTTGATCACAACCTTGGCTGGGAATCGCAGCCCCCAGTGGCCATAGCGGTGCACCAGGTCGCGCACATCGGCCACCGTGACGCCGTCCCAGATGTCTGAGGACACAGGGGCTGGCGCGGGCACAGGCACGTCTGGTACACTGATGGTGGTGGTTTGTGTACCTGTGCTCCGGTTCCCGTTGCCGCGGGAACCTTTTTTCCGTTTGCCCCTGCGTCGATTGCCCATGTGGGTCACCTCCTTTCAG
>NZ_BSBJ01000013.1:0-424 GCF_027923525.1 Alicyclobacillus hesperidum subsp. aegles
TGCAAATGCAGCGCTGAAAGAGGAGCCCGCGGCGCATTAGCTAGTTGGTGAGGTAACGGCTCACCAAGGCGACGATGCGTAGCCGACCTGAGAGGGTGACCGGCCACACTGGGACTGAGACACGGCCCAGACTCCTACGGGAGGCAGCAGTAGGGAATCTTCCGCAATGGGCGAAAGCCTGACGGAGCAACGCCGCGTGAGCGAAGAAGGCCTTCGGGTTGTAAAGCTCTGTTGCTCGGGGAGAGCGATAAGGAGAGTGGAAAGCTCCTTAGGAGACGGTACCGAGTGAGGAAGCCCCGGCAAACTACGTGCCAGCAGCCGCGGTAATACGTAGGGGGCAAGCGTTGTCCGGAATCACTGGGCGTAAAGCGTGCGTAGGCGGTTGTGTAAGTCTGGAGTGAAAGTCCATGGCTCAACCATGGGA
>NZ_BSBJ01000014.1:0-83899 GCF_027923525.1 Alicyclobacillus hesperidum subsp. aegles
CACCTCTTCATCTTGTCTATGTTGTTTGTTCGCACCTACAACTTTCGACAAGAGGAGTGCGGATCTTTTTTATCACCCCTATCAATGACGATTTTTAGTGGCCACTATTGTCGATTCTAACCTGGCCATTTACACAAGAGCTTCGTGTGCCTGAAGAGCCATCTTTTGAGCGTCTTTTCCGTAGATAGTTATAATGTAACCATAGATTCCTGACACCCATAGGATGTGGAGATGTAAGTCATTACTCGTATTTGGAAAATCAGAGATAAATTATGACCAACCAAAAAGTTGTTCTGACTGAGAACCTCCACTATATATAAAATGTTTCAAGAACAACTTTTCGGTTCGGCTTTATCATAATGATTTCTGATTTCACTCTATGAACGTCCTGGAACAACTTTTGATTAGCATCGCTTTACTGGTTCTCCCTACATATCACCACTCCGTTCCGTTAACGACCCCATGATTTCCCCTGTCTATCTATCACTTTTCCCTATTTGTGCTCCGACGAGGTAGAACACGTTTTATGTGGTTGACCTACTTGACACCGACTATCATTGCATTAAGGCAACAAAAAGTGATGAAAGGTGGTTGACAGATTGACGAAAATGGAAGAGCTAAACGCGAGAGTGGAACGGGTGGAGAGGAGCGTGTTTGAACACTCACTTTGTCCCAAAAAACTCGATGAACTACTTGATATGCAAGGGGAAATCTCGGACATTAGAGAGTCGTTCCTCAATCAGCCCTTCACTGGAATCGCAGTGGAAGAGCTTGAAGATCTACGCTTCCGCATCTTGGAGTGTGAATTCAATGTCCACATCTTCGCCAGTGAAGCGATGTATCAGAGTACGGAGGAATCGATGCGGCGACTGAATGATTTGTACGAAACAGTGTCAGACGGAGGAGAGAACCAGTGAACCATAACGACAACGACGACTTTATCGCAAGAGATTATCGGGTACTGACAGTTTGGCAACGATCCATGAGACTCTGTGAGGATATCTATGCCCTGACAAAAAAATTTCCAAAGCACGAACTATACGCTCTGGGATCTCAGGGTCAGCGATCCAGTAGTAGTGTCCCCTTGAATATAAGCGAATCCAACGCTTTCCAGTTATACCCTCGCAAGCAGATAATGTTCCTTTCCAATGCACTTGGCTCTCTTCAAGAAACAAGATGTTTTCTGGAGTTGTCTTTACGTCTCGGCTATATCGACGCAGATACTCACACCAAGCTGGATAAAGAATCGGAAGAACTCATCCGCATGCTGGTGGGCATGATTAAGAAAGTCAAATCGAAAATCGCTTAATCCCATGTCCTTAACCTCCTCAATCCCTGCCTGGTTCTCTCGACAATTACGAACACCTGTTCCATAATCGGAGCAGGAGGGATCGGATATGGGAGAAGTCTCAGGTCTTGATCGGGAAGGCGTTCATCTCGATGACGAAATCATGTTTGACGAATGGGTCAGAGGGTGCGTTGCGCGGGAACGGGAGGAGTGTAGAAACCTGGATCAGGTCAGAGTACTCAGCAGAGATGACGGCTGGCAGTTTCCATCACCATTGACGGAGGACGCGTTCAGATTGCTGATGGAGATGGTAGTTGGGGAATAACTACTCATTGGTTCAAACTATCGGCATTGACA
The DNA here is from genome assembly GCF_027923525.1 of Alicyclobacillus hesperidum subsp. aegles. NCBI lineage: Bacteria > Bacillati > Bacillota > Bacilli > Caryophanales > Alicyclobacillaceae > Alicyclobacillus > Alicyclobacillus hesperidum. The sequence goes on from NZ_BSBJ01000014.1 coordinate 1,646, forward strand.
AATAGGGTGTTGACAGAAGTCGATATCCGTGGTAGATTTATTCCACACAGTTAATCATGAAGTCTTTCCCCAAATAGAAAGACTTTAGATTTAGCGAGTTTCCTCTCATAAATATGCTGACAAAGCTGGTTTATTTGAGAGGTGCTTTTTTACTTAGACAAATGCTTCACCAATGGTTCTATGGGTTTTCTATGCCCTTAGAACAATTGGATGTCTAAGTAAAATGAAAAGCACCTTTGGACTAAGCCAGCTTTTTTGTTTTGCCTATATCCAAAGGGAAGCTTTCAAACCCGTTCCTTGACAACTGAATAGCAAGGGTTACCCAACGCCGCTCCCGTTCGGTATCCCTGGAACATAACGGTTGGTACAAGGGAGAGGATACAACGTATCTTCTTTTCCTTATGCCAACAAATCTAATTTGAGAGGATGAAGAGAATGATGACAACACAGACGAAGGCAAGCTTGGAGAAAACAGTATCGACCCTGACGGAGAAATTGGCTAACGAAAAGATGGCACACATTGCAACCATTTTGAATGGCAAATATGAGTTAAAAATGTACGACTACTTCATGGGGTTGAATGAAAATAGCTGTTACGTAATGTTCACGAGTGAAAAGATCGACAGGAGTATTCTTGTAACAAAGAAGTATGAACTTGACGAAATGATTGAATGTGACGCTGAGTGTGAGGCACTAAACCTTTGGAATTTGTGGGTCGAATGCGGTAAGGAAATTTTCGAGATTGAGTTTTTAGGAAAAGAACTGACCACAGTAAGCTCAAATGATGAGGCTGTTGATTCATTTCTGAAATTCCTTCAAGAAAACTAATGCCATCTCAGGCGGGCACGCAGGTGAGAAATCCCCCCTGTCTACCCCTTTGGGGGGAGAGAAAGTCATTGCAAGGATTGAAGGCGGGAGTACGGCAGATGAACAAGGTCTGAATAGTCAATGCTTCAGATAGAAACCAATTGTAAAGGAGAGTTTTCTCATGAGCATGAGTGTAAAAGAAAAGGACAAGTTAGCAGTGCAGAAAGATCAGATCGGTCTGGTTTACGAGAAGATAAATAGTATTACAACAGTTTTGGAACGAAGCTACGGGATCAAGGCAATTCCCTTGATTGACTCAGCCCACGATGAATGTCAACTCGTCCTGCAACCAACGGGTGAGCCTGTCGGTACAACCCATTACTACGACACACAGGATATGCTCGAAGTCGATGCTGAACATGAAGCCGCACATTTGGCAGACTTCCTTGTCCGCCACGTCATCAATAAGTGTCAGGGTTAAGAGAGTCATAAGGCGGGCGGGTACGTTCTCAAGACGTATCTGTCCGCTCAAGCAACGCCTGTATCACACAATAGAAAAGCAACCGCCCCAGCATGATATTGAATTCGATAATACTTAAGAGGAGATGTTCACTATATGCGTGAAATTCCAAAGCGATTTTTGGACGAGAAGATACTGATTTTAGTAGAATATGGGGATAGCCAAGAAATGGTAATGGTTGAGGTTTCGGAATTTGATATTTATGGAGACGTGTTGAGGGGTGTTAAGGTTAGACCTGTTTCAGAGGATAGGGAATTCAAGCTTAGACACTCTTTATTAACGAACTATCATTTCTATTATGATTGGAATACGAATGAAGCAGGGTTGCATAAGTACGATGGGGAAAAGAAAGTTGATGTAACAATCGGAATTGAGAAATCCAGAATATTACAATCCTTTGTACCTGAAATTAAAAAATTGGAGGAAGCGTTGAAAGCGGAACAATGTAACAGAAAAAATGAAATTGAGAAGATTGACCCGAAGCGAATCCCGTGTTTAACGACGAATATCGAGTCGGGCTATGAATATGTCGTTAGGGCTGGGATCGTCGATGTTTGTTCGAAAAAGGAATACGAACATTTCGGGCATCAAATTACCCAATTTAGCCCTGAATATGAACTGCGGCTCTCTGATAAAATATGGGATGAAATGTATAGAACAAAAAACCTTGTGAAGTACGTTGAGGCTCTACGATGCAGTGAAGGAATTGGATATCATTGGGATACTCTTTATTTTCTTGCGGAAGATGAGTATAACATGGTGAAAGAAGAGTACGCTACTGTCCGACTTGAACTTATAAGAAGACGAGAAGAAGCTGAGAGAGAGGAAAATCGGCGATTTCAAGAAAGGCAAAAACAAGAGCAGTTGCAATTGGAACAATGTATAAGGGAAGCTAAGAGTTCTGGGCAAAATGTTCTGTATAAATCCTGGATGGCACCATGTAACAACCCTAAAGAGGAATGTTCCTTAGACGAAGTGTGTGTCTATATCACGCCAACTGGTGAGCAGATAACAGAAAGATGTCACACATATTGAGATCCCAGATAATGTTAAGAATCAAATATGATTATGGGGCTGGGTCAGTCAGTGTGACTCCAGCCCTTACTGTTCGGTGGATACCATTATCGTCTATTAACAAAACATCGATTATGTTTTGAAGCAACGCTATTTAATAGGAAGAAGGTCAACCATATCGGTGAGAGTGACGTGTTCCACACCGCTCCTTGCGAATAAGTCCAGCCCATATCGTTAGGTTGGGTATGGTTATCGCCAATCAACAGAACGATGATTGTGTTGCATTGGAGCCGAACCTGGAGTTAAAATTTGTCTGTGAGTGCAACGGAACTCTGCACTTTCAGTGACGGATTGAATGCAACAGAATTCTCAGCCGATTGAGGAGGGGGCATATGGAAGATCTAATAGAACAATTTTCAGTGTACCTCATTCAATCAGGCAAAAGTGAGAATACTATCCAGACATATGCCCTGAACGTCAAACAGTATCTCAGATGGTTCGCGGACACATATGGTATGGAATGTAGGAGACTGCATCGGGAAAATATCCTCGATTACAAAGCATATCTGCTAAATGTACAGAAGTATAAGGGCAGGCATCTCAATGCAAGAACCATCAATGGCCGATTGAGCGCGCTCTGCAGTTTCAACCGATTTCTTATTAACAAAGGGATCCAGAGCGATGTTGTTGTCGATAAGGAAGACTTCGCTAAAGTCCAGATCGAATATGCCAATCCATGCACAATCCAAAAGGCGGATGTTGAGCGGTTCCGTCAAATGATTCTGGAGGCTGGAGATAAGCGTCTGTACGCCTTGGTGACGATATTGGCATATGCAGGATTACGGATTAGTGAAGCGCTGGACATCAAGCTTTCGGATTTGAACTTGCAGATGAAAGAGCTTGTCGTTCGGAAGGGTAAGGGAGGCAAGCAAAGACTCGTTTACCTAAATAGCAAGATTGTCACTGCAGTGCGAGAGTATCTAAGGACAAGAAAGTCCGATAGCGAGTATCTCTTTGCCTCTCGTGAAAGCGAGCGGGTTGACAGGACGGTGATCAACAAACTGTTCAAGCGGTTTAGCGATACCATCACACCACACATGCTTCGTCATTTCTTTTGCACCCATTGCTTGGAATCGGGTTATTCGATTCACGAGATAGCCGCGCAAGCAGGGCACAGGGACTTAAAGACCACGCTGATCTACACCAACCCAAGTCGGGAGGAAATGAAAAGGAAGGCGGAGTTATTGTAGCCTTGTTTTGGGTGTAGGCTACTCAGAATATAATGTAATGGCGGATATGCATCTACAACCATTCATGGAGGTGGCTTGTTTGTGAGTGAGCCACAGAGACCAGCGGACAGGCGACCTAACGACGAGCCGTTTTTTGTCCCCAAGGTATGCCAGGATTGTGGTGCGAAGTTGGTTTATTCCTACCTTTTGGATGCTCCAGATACACCAGAAGACGAACGGTGGTACGATGAGTTTGAGTGCCCCCAATGTAGAGATGGTCTGGTACTGGACGTACCGAAAGGCTATATTTAGCTCATAGATATCCAATTAGGATGCCTGCTGAGATCAACGCAGTGATCCTAATAGCGGCAACTTACGTAGTCGCTGGTTTGAAATAGTTCTATTACATGAGAATACATCGAATAGGCGAGCGTTTTGCCAAGCGATTCTCCTTAAAAAAAACGGAGATGCATCGCTTATAGGCAATGACGCTCGCTTTTTGTCTGTAGAAAGGGATGTAATACACATGTCGAAACAGCCATGGACAAAAGAGAAGATGAACAAATGGATACGGGAACGCGGGCGAGGTACGGGTAAGGACTACGTGCCATGGACCAAAATCAGCGACTTTCCATCAATGGGAAGAGCCACCCGCATATTTGGGGTTAAGATTCCGAGGATCTACCATCTCCAATCTGATAACCAATTACGGTGCTTTCTTATATTTGAGTGGTGTGATGCAGTCGTCGATATCCGAGAGTCGTTTCCCCTGCTTGATGTCATGGAAGTGGTTGGTGACAAAGACGACCTGCGCTTTGATAAGTTCTCCGACAAGGAGACTGGTTTTCCGCTGGTGCTGACCACCAGTTTCCTATTGACTATTCGAAATGCCGAGGGGAAGGAGACCTTTGTCGCACGAAGCGTGAAAAACGCCTCCGAATTGAAGCGAAGTTTAACGTTCGAGAAGCTGGAAATCGAGCGTCGATACTGGCAGACAAAAGGGGTTGATTGGAAGGTGATTACCGACAAGCAAATCCCGAAGCAATTTGCCAAAAACGTAATGTGGGTACGAGAGACTTTGTTGGACGACGGTATAGACGCCAAACAGAAGGCGGAACAAGCCGCATTATTGCATAACGATCTGGTACGATACCCCGAATTAAAGCTAAACGATGTATTGAACGCCTTTGACCATAGAGAAGGGGTCTCTCAGGGAACGGGGCTTTACCTGTTTCGATATCTGATCGCGAAGAAGTTGATTCGTGTCGACATGAACCAAAGTGTCCAGGTAACAAGGAAAATTAGAGACGTTCTTCGATGAAGGTAGGAGAAAAAATAATGCAGATGGCTGTGAATCAGTTGTTTAGAGACAGAAACGGAGTTCTCCTAAGGATTGTCCACATAAATAAGGTCACTTCCATGGTCTACGTCATCGAGGTGGGCAAGAACCAGTTTCCCCAACCAATGACGTTTGAGGAGTTACAGGTTCTTGCCGAGGGTCGAGGACTGCAGATTGTTGAGGAGGACAACCTGGTGAGATTGGATTCCGATGAAGAATTGAGCGACGTACAAAGGGAGAAGCGCGATTTCGCGTGGGAAGTTGTCCAGTATTTTTTTCAAAAGGTAGAAGGTGAAGAGTATGCGTTTGTCCCACGCTATCGACAGGAAGCGATCAAGCAAACATGCGAAGCGTTCCGCATCAGCTACAACACCGTGAAAACGTACTTGGTTCGATATTGGTCGGGAGGTGGGGTCAAGAATGGTGTACTTCCACGGTTTGCAAATTGCGGTGCACCAGGGCAGGATAAAAAGGTTGGAGATAAGAAACGTGGACGACCTCGTATCCGCGATGGGAACCAAGGAGTCAATGTGGATGACAAAATGAAAAAAGCGATTAGGGCTGGATTAAACAAGCACTATTACAGCCAGAGGCAGAACAGCTTGCGGGTGGCATACGAGTTAACTCTTAGAGACTATTTTTCAACACGGCAAGTGCGGGACGATGGGACGACGTATCCCGTACTCCTGGAGTCAATACCGTCATACGCTCAATTTCTCTATTGGGCACGGAAGTGGAATGACCCGAAACGTGAGATCATGACACGACATGGAGCGCGTGCGTATCAACAGGGCAGTCGTACTATTGTTGGACATGCCACAATGGACGCTGACCTGGGATGTGCCGACTTATGGGAAATCGACAGCACAGTTCTGGATGTATGGCTCGTCTCATCTTTGAATTCCAATGTAGTTTGTGGAAGACCGCGTTTGATATTGTGTACTGACGTGTTTAGTCGTAAGATAATGGGATTTTCGCTAACGTATGAATCGCTAAATGCTTATTCTTCGGCGATGTTGGCACTCGCAATGTCAATGACCAGCAAAGTCGCCTTCTGTGCTCAATTAGGGATCAACATCACCGATGAGGACTGGGACTATTGTGTTCCAAATCGCATATTGGCAGATCGCGGAGAGCTAATTGGCACTCACATTGAGAATGCCGTCGAACAACTTGGAATCACGATTCAGAACAGTCCGCCTTACCGCGCAGACCTCAAGGGTGTCATTGAGCAAATGTTTAATCAAATTCACCTGAAGATCAAACCTTTTGCTGACGGGGTAGTTGTAAAGGGGAACCGCCCAAGAGAGCGAGGAGAAGTCGATTATCGGTTACGCGGTAATTTGACATTGGAGTCGATGAACCAAATCATCTTAAAGCTCATTATTTTCCACAATAAACATCACGTTTTGGACGATTACCCTCTGGATGCGAGCATGATTGAAGAAGGGGTCGAGAAAATCCCTATTAAGCTTTGGGAACATGGTCTGAAGCATAAAAAGGGTCAGCTTAGAAGACTACCACCAGATACAGTGCGGATGGCATTATATCCAAGCGATCAGGCTACCGTGGGGAGCAGGGGGATATCGTTTAGAGGGCTTCTCTACGCATCACAATACACACTCAGTCAAGGGTGGTTCCAGAGAGCACGGGCGAAGGGCAGTTGGAAGGTAAAAGTCAGCTACAATCCAATGGATATGACCCATATTTACATTCGCGATGAAGATGGGCTTGGGGTTCACAAGCTAACGCTATTGGAGCATTTACAGCAATATCGCATGAAAAGCGAGCAAGAGGTCGAGCAAATCCAGGCACTCGAACGCGAGCGAACCAATCAAAGCAAAGAGCGGGAGTTGCAAGAGAAAATCAAACTGTTTGCTGAGATCGACAGTATTGTCCAGGATGCCAGGGCAAAGACGGAAGCCGAAAGGGATACCACGATAAGTAAGACGAAGCGGCTTTCAGGGATCAAGGAAAATCAACGGAGAGAACGGGAATTGGAGCGAGAGAAGATGCGTGACAATCCGAAGGTAGAAGACGTTCCGTCGATTTTGACGTTCCACGATGATGACGGGGATGACCTGGAGCTATTCAGAACGGTTCAAGAGCGGAACTGGGGTGGCTTAGATGGAGAATAAGGTGTACCTGCCCAATGGTACAGAAGCTCAAATGGCGGGCTATCATGAACCTCAGATAGACGAATTCCGTAATCCGCTGATTCAAGCTTTGCCGCCAATGGTCAGTAAGCCTGAGATCATTGAGAAGATGACTCGCATGCCGCGCTTTAATCCAAGTGAGCGAATGTTACCTGCTGGAATTCGGGTTCATTTGCTTCAACGCTTATTCGATGTGTATACACCACTCCCAATCAATGTCCAAGTGTGGGAGCTTGTACACTCGCTTTTAATCCAGAGCTACGTGTCAAGGAACCCATTTGACGCGACCTATAAGCAATTTGTGTCCAGCACGGGTAAACAGATTATCGAACGGAAATACAACGTGCACACGACCCTTAACTACCGTTCGACTGCTTGCGCTGGCACTCTCATCGGGGTTTCAGGTATGGGGAAGACGACCACAGTAAATCGCGTTCTCAGCCACATTCCGCAGGTTATCATTCACAATGAGTATGAGCAACAGCGTTTCGATCAGATCCAATTGGTGTGGATGAAATTAGAAACCCCTTACAATTCGAGTGTGAAAGCATTGTGCCTGCAGTATTTTACCCAGTTGGACGAAATCTTAGGTACGAATAACCTGAAGAAACTGGTCTCCAGGAACCTTTCGGTCGATGCAATGGTTCCCTACATCGCACAATCCAGCAGGAACGTCGGGTTGGGACTTTTAGTTCTGGATGAATCGCAATTCCTCTCCAAGCGAGGTGGTAGTCAACTCGTTGATTTTCTCGTGTCGCTGATTAACGGCGGATTAAGCATCTTGCTTATAGGCACCCCTTCCTCGTATGCGCTCTTTGAAGGTGAATTTCGTATCGCACGTCGGCTTACAGGTAATAAGGAAATCTTATGGAATGCAATGAAAAACGATAAAACTTTTCGCTTGTTTTTGGAGGGGATCTGGCGTTACCAGTGGTTGAGGAACTATACTCCGCTTTCTGATGAACTGGTTTTGGCAATATTTGAAGAAACACAGGGGATATCGGATTTGGTGATAAAGCTATACCTCTATGCCCAACAGTTCTCTATTGAGCGTGGCTTCGAGGTGATTACTCCCGAAATCATAAGAAGGGTTGCCAAGGATCACTTCAGGCTCATGAAACCCATGCTCGATGCGTTGAAGACGGGTAATCCTTATAAAATTGCCCAATTTGATGATCTGAGAATACTGGATGCGAAGGAACGGGCATCATCACCACATCCCACACCGCCAGTTCAAAAGAGGACGAACGGTGTGAAAAAGGAAACGAAAGCAACGAACCCACCCCCAATTATAGAGAAACCAAAGAGAAACGTTGATTACAGGGATGGAGATTTGAGAAGGTGCTTTCGGGTAGCGAAGCAAGAAAATGTTGCCCCTGAGACTGTTCTGGAGCGTGAGGGATACATTGACGACATGAAAGTGTGGACAGAGGGTGGCAAGCTATGATGAATTTTATCCCGCAAATCTACAGCGACGAATTACTTTATTCCGTCCTCGCGCGATACAAACGAATGTGCGGGATGGTGAGCAGAAGGGCATTTATTAGGGATATGTACGGAGAAGGTAAGATGCTTACCTCGATATTTTTACCTCAGTATCTTGGCTGTTTACGGGAGAACCTTCCTCCTTATTCCAAGATTACAGTCAGCGAACTTATATGGAATCATACAATGTATCCTTTTTATACAGCGTTTCTTTCTAAGGAATTGTCGGGCAATATCCATGGTATGATGGTCGATGGCTGTGGTAAGAGTATCGAGAATTTTCTGGGATTCAGCGGCGGGAAGGTTAAGCCATATAGCCGACTCAGGTATTGTTCCAAGTGTTATTCGGAGGATATCGGGGAGTTCGGAGAAAGTTTTTGGCGGAGACTTCATCAGGTTCCAGGTGTGTTATATTGCCCGATTCATAGGATATCGCTGAAAAGTACAATCGTGCCATCAACGGAGAAGTATGCAGAATATTGGTGCGCGGACGGTGATGTGTGTAGTGCTGACGTTGAGGAAGATCCTTGTAACCAGAGAGTCAAAGAATTGAATCGAGCGTACATACAGAACACAATGTTTTTGATGAGTGGTGATTATAAGAAGAAGGAACTCCGCGATATAGTTGACTTTTATGTGGATCGGTTACGGGAGAGAGGGTTTGCTTCGGCAAGGGGATTCATTTACGTCCAGGATTTTGTAGATGAGTTCCTCCGCTTTTATCCTTCTGACTATTTGTCGTTGATGCAAAGCGATGTGAACTTAAATCAGAAGGCGAACTGGTTAAGATTGTTTGTTAGGCACAACGGCAAAAATCGTAGCCCGCTACGGCATCTTCTGGTATTGCAGTTCCTTGGGGTCAGCGCAGAAGAGTTTTTTCATGAACAATCTGCATTGGGGAAATTTACGGTACGAGTGAACCATGCCCCCTCTTTTGACCTCGAAGCGCGGCGAAATGCTTGGTTGAAAATCATCGAAGCCAATCCAGGGTTGAACCGAAGTCAACTGAAAGCAGTTGGGAAAGGACTGCATACCTGGATATATAAGCATGATAGGGACTGGTACGAGCAGGTGACACCGAGGGTTCGGATACGGAAGAAGCGTACCCCCGTGATTGATTGGGCGAAGAGGGACGAAGAGTGTTTAGCTTTGGCGAAGCAAGCGGTTGAGTCTATCCTGAATCGGGAGGGAAAACCAGTTCGTGTGTTACCCTCAACCATTCGGCAAGAAATTGGCGTAAGGCGATGGTTTGATAATCAAAAACTTGTGCGTACGCGGCAGTTTATCCAGCAGGTCACGGAGGACATCAATTCATATCGGATCAGAAAAATCAAATGGGCGATTAGTGAGCTTGAAAGTGAGGGGGTGAGCCTGACGGTCTACAAAATCCAGTTGCGGGCAGGATTTGGCGGGGATAACAAAGAAATTGCGAAACTGATTTCCAGAATTGTGGATATCGGGCACTTGTCTCCTTAATTAGCTTTCGTGAACTACATTCCAGATCTAAAATTGGGACGTTAGCACAATGGTTTTCTAACGTTAGTTGTCACTTGTAAGGTTGAGAAGGCGGGGTGAGTGTTGATAGTTATAGGCATACACATTAAATGAGAACAAGGGGTATGAATTTTGATGCTATTTAAAGCGATGGATCTGTTTGTCATGGCGAGGGTGGATGAAATTGGTGTTGGATATCTTATCTGGCAATGGTTGCGGAACGGGAAACCACTTTGGGTTGGAATACTGGGAGCAGTTGTTATGGTTGTGTATGGGGTAGTTGCAACTCGCCAGGAGTTCTCGTTTGGTAAGACTTACGCCGCTTACGGTGGTATCTTTATCGTGATGGCTGTACTTTGGGGCTGGCTTGTCGATAGAAAGATTCCTGATCTGAGCGAATGGATTGGCGCGGGGATTTGCTTGGTTGGGGTATTCGTCATGTTGCTAAAAAGGTGATGTTCGGGCTACGGGAAATCCTGCAGACGGTCTAATCCATTTACTTTAACCTATGGTGCGAGGCTTGGCGGGAGTCAGGTATGCATTGAAATCCTAAGGGTAAAATACCCAAAATGAAATGCGCCTCCTCTGGAATAAGCGTGGCGCATTTGTATTAAGAGGGAACTTAACAACTGCTTTGTCCAACCAGCACAAGCCCTGATCCAGCGTCCGTACTTTGAAAATCTAACGTAACAGCTTGTGTATGCGGAACGACACGGTTTTCGATGGCAACTTTGATGCCATTGACGATTCCGACGATATCATCGTCATGTGGTTCATCGAGTGACAAACCGAGTTTCGGACCACAACAGCCCGCACCAGCAAATATGACTCGTATGCCTTCGGACTGATGTTCTTTTAACAAACCATCGATAAATCTTTTTCCTGCGTCTGTGATCTGCATCATACCGCACTCCCTTCATGTACCCCAATGTTCTCTAAATACCGCTCACACTCCAACGCCGCCATGCACCCTGAACCAGCGGCGGTAATGGCTTGTCGAAACTTGTGATCTTGTACGTCGCCGCAGGCGAAGACACCAGGAATATTGGTTTCGGTTGTCCCAGGTTTCACAACAATGTATCCGAGGTCGTCGGTTTCAATCTGACCGTTCAAAAAGGAGGTATTGGGCTTGTGTCCAATGGCAACAAATATTCCGTCCGTCTCAAGAATCTCTGAAATACCCGTTTCGTTGCGCTGGGTTTTCAGCCCCGTCACGCGATTGGCTTCCGATACGACTTCGACAGGCTTGCAATCTAAGCTCCATCTGATTTTGGGATTGTTGCGTGCACGATCCTGCATGATTTTCGATGCACGCAGTTCGTTGCGGCGGTGGACGATGCGAACTTCTGACGCGAATTTCGTCAAGAAGATTGCCTCTTCCATCGCTGAATCTCCACCACCGACCACAATGATTTTCTTCCCTCTAAAGAAGAACCCATCACATGTAGCGCAAGTGCTGACTCCGTGCCCCACGTTTTCGATCTCACCTGGGATACCAAGCATTTTCGCGGAGGCTCCTGTTGAGATGATCAGGGTCTTAGTTTCCAACTCATCCGTTCCATCGACGTGAAGTTTAAATACATCCCCTAAAAGGTCTACTTTGTTTACCCACCCACGAACAAATTCTGCTCCGAACTTTTCTGCTTGCTTCCGCATGTTTTCCATCAGTTCGGGACCTATAATACCATCTGGGAAGCCAGGGAAGTTCTCGACCTCAGTAGTGAGTGTTAGCTGACCACCTGGTTCATTGCCTTCAATGACGAGTGGGTTCAGGTTTGCCCGCGCAAGATATATCGCGGCAGTCAGTCCTGCAGGTCCAGTTCCAACGACAACGACTTGTCGCATGTTTCTCCACTCCCGTTACTTGCTTTTTGCGGGAACGTCAATTTGAATAAAGCTCGGTTGTGCGGGTGGTGCACAGCAAAGGGCAAGGTTATGGCGAGCGTCTTCTGCACTTTCAAGCTCACTGTCCTCTTTCGTATAGAAGATTTCCCATGCGTTTCCGTCAGGGTCATACACCCACACTTTGTCTTGAACGGCGTAACAACAGGTGGTATTCATTTCGTCGATCAACACTAAATTGTTCTGACGTAGGCGTTCGCCCATCGCCAAAACTTCTTCGGTATTGTTGACTTGAAAACCCAAGTGATTGAGTACACCGTTTTTCTCGAATGGACGAACATTTAAGGAAAAGTGAAGGGCTGGTTCATCAAGTTCAAACTTGGCGTAGTTATCCTTGACCTTGGTTGGTTCTGCGCCAAAAAAGGCACGGTAGAACTTCAAGGATGCTTCCAAATCGGTGCAATTCACGGCAACGTGCATGCGTTTAATGGTCATCGGTTGATTTCCTCCTCCAAGAATTTTGCAATGCGCTCTTTAATGGCATCCCGCACTTCATGAAACTTCGCGGTAATTTCCTCTTCAGACCCCGTTGCTTTCGCAGGGTCTTCAAATCCCCAGTGCAAGCGATTGACGTGTGGTGGAGTGACGGGACATTTGTTGTTGGCATCACCACAAAGGGTGATTACATAGTCGGCTTTGTTCAGAATCTCAGGGTCAATTAAATCGGACGTGTGATGGGAGATGTCCACACCCGCATCCTTCATCGCAGAGACGGCTCTTGGATTGAGACCATGTGTTTCAATTCCTGCACTGTAAACCTCAATCTTATCCCCACCGAGATGTCTTGCCCAACCTTCTGCCATTTGGCTTCGGCATGAGTTGCCCGTGCACAAGAAATAAATGAACGGTTTGTTTGTCATGAGAATTCCCTCCGTTTAGGCTGTTGCCTTTTGAAAATATCTCTGTTGGAACTTGAGTGCGACGTTCACCAGTGCAATCATCACAGGCACTTCCACTAAAGGACCGATGACTGCGGCAAAGGCGGCTCCTGAATTGATGCCAAACACACCTACGGCAACAGCGATGGCAAGTTCAAAGTTGTTGCTTGCCGCTGTGAATGATAGGGTACAAGTCACCGAATAGTCGGCTCCAGCACGTTTACCCATGAAGAACGACACCAGGAACATGACAACAAAGTAGATAAGGAGCGGAATCGCAATTCGAACGACGTCCATTGGTAAGCGAAGAATCAAGTTCCCTTTGAGAGAGAACATAACAATGATGGTAAATAACAGTGCAATGAGTGTAATCGGGCTGATTTTTGGTACGAAGTTCTTCTCGTACCACGAACGCCCCTTTGCTTTGACGAAGATGTAACGGGTAATCGCACCCGATAAGAACGGGATGCCTAAGTAGATGAACACACTCTTTGCTACTTCGGCGATGGTAATGTGAATGACCATGCTGTGAAATCCGAGCCATTGCGGAACGATCGTTACGAAAATGTAGGCATAAACTGAATAAAACAGGACTTGAAAGATGGAGTTAAACGCTACGAGACCCGCCGCGTATTCGGCATTGCCTTTAGAAAGATCGTTCCAGACAATGACCATCGCGATACAACGCGCCAGACCAATCATAATCAGACCAACCATGTATTCTGGATATCCACGAAGGAACACCAGGGCAAGAACGAACATTAAAACAGGTCCGATGACCCAGTTTTGGAGGAGAGAAAGCCCTAAGATTTTACCGTTTCGAAACACCTGACCGATCTCTTCATACCGTACCTTCGCAAGTGGCGGATACATCATCAGAATTAAGCCAATGGCAATGGGAATGGATGTGGTTCCGACTTGCAATTGATTTAGTCCGTTTACGAAATGAGGGGCTACATACCCCAAACCAATCCCGATCACCATCGCCGCAAAAATCCAGATAGTGAGGTAACGGTCGAGAAAAGATAACCGCTTAACCAATTGTTTCACACGCCCCTTATTCACACTGTACGAGCATACCTTTTTGTTCCAGTTGCCGTAGTTCTTCGGACAAATCGGGGAGATTCGCAAGAGACAACCCAATTTCATTCAAACGTTCTCTGTTCAAGGAATAAAACACCCACATGCCTTTTCGCGTCTCCTTAACCAGACCCGAAGTCTTCAAACGACTCATGTGTTTCGATATGGCTGGTTGTGAAATCCCGAACATCGGAACAAGTTCACACACACAGCAGTCACGAGTCTGAAGGAGGGCGACAATCTTTAAACGAGTTGGGTCGCCGAGAGCCTTCAACGCCTCTGCAAGTTGGTCAAATTCCATATAATCACCTCGGTAAACAATATAACCATACGGTTATGTAGTCTGCAAGTGGTATTCCATCTGTTTTCCACTTCATATTCATGGCAAGCGTAATACTCGGCGAGTGACGATTGTGGAATAGCGATAACCTTGAGGATGGTTGAAATGTAGTAAAGGTAATCGGCATGTTATCAGCCCATTGCAAAATGAGTGGTGTTTTCATATCATTAAGTCATGAAATGATGATGTGAGGTGAGAGATGTGAGCGCGACGATTGACACCGCATTATCCGTCAGAGCCAAGTTTTTTCGCGGATTGGCTGACCCTTCACGTTTGGCATTACTTTTGGCACTTCGGCAAGGGGAGAAAACTGTTAGCACGTTGAGCGCGGAAACAGGTCTTTCACAAAGCAATGTATCTAACCACTTGGCTTGTTTGAAGGATTGTGGACTGGTGCTGAATCGCCAAGAGTGGCGACATGTGTACTACCGTATTGCTGATGAAAAGATATTACATTTGTTGAATGTTGCCGATGAAGTGGTGGCGGATAATGCACAGCGTATTGCTGATTGCGTGAATTACTGCTCAAACGATGAATAAAGGGGGCGAGAATTGTGGCTACTGCTCAAGCTGGTTCGCATACGACATCAGTTCGCAAAGGCGTAAATATCGAAATTGTATCGATCATCTGGATGGTGATTGAAGCTGTAGTGGCAATCGGATCAGGGATTGTTGCACATTCAATTGCACTCACTGCCTTTGGTGCTGATAGCATCATTGAACTTGTCGCGGGCGGTGTATTGTTATGGCGCTTGACCATTGAAGCACGCGGGGCGAGTCTTGCACGGGTAAAACGGGCAGAGAAGACATCTTCATGGGTAGTTGGGATTGCCCTCTTATGTCTGGCGGCTTATATCGTTGTGGTGTCGCTGGTTAAGCTATTTACACACCAAGGAGCAGAAACGAGTTTCACAGGCATCGGTTTGGCGATTGCTTCTGGTATTATCATGCCGTATTTGTCACGGACGAAAAAACGCATTGGATCCGAAATTGGTAGTAAGGCACTTCGTTCAGATGGATCATGTAGTATGGTATGTGCTTATATGTCGTGGATTTTATTGGCGGGTGTGATATTAACGGCATTGCTCGGTTGGTGGTGGATTGACGCTATCGCGGCACTGGCACTTGTGTATTATGTCGTCAAAGAAGGTTGGGAAGCAGTACAAGAAGCGCGTGGTAAAGAGGATGCATGTGGTTGTGGATGTTGCCATGATTGAGTGTTGAAAAAGACGAAGGAACTACCAAACGTGATCGTTGTTATGGCACGGCTGTGCGATACATTATTCCATTATGAATACTAACAACCACGGGTATAAACCCGTGGTTTATTACACAATAGGTTAATTTCATCCGCGTTCTACAGGTAGCCCAGTTTTATTCCAATCAACAAATCCACCGTCAATGGCGATTGCTTTAAAGCCATTCTCTCGAAGGTATTGGGCGGCTCGCTCTCCGCGTGAATTCCCGCGATGATGCATGTTGCAATAAGAGACAATCTGCCGTTCTTTTGGAACTTCAGAGAGCCGATTGGGCAAGTCGTCAATCGGTATGTTGACGGCTCCTGGGACATGTCCTTCGTTGTATTCATCTGACGAACGGACATCAATGACTAAAGGTCGATCATCCGAATTAAGCCTTTCCTGCAAATCAACAGGTTTTATGAATTCAGTCATGGTCTATCCTCCAAACAGTGTATGCGTTTGTTAAAGCGTAAACCAAATCCCAGACAGTTTCGCAAGCAAAAATGTAATGACAATACCTGAGATTGGAGCAATAATCCATCCCTTAACGATATTTGAGATCGCCTTCCACTGAATCGTGCCATTTCCTCGCGCTATGCCTGCGCCCATCATAGCACCAACGAGGGCTTGATTCATTGACGTGAAGAAACCGAAAGCGACTGCTAAGAACACTACAACAGCCTGAACCAACTGCGCCGCACTTGCCATCGAAAGGTCTACATGCACAACGTCGAACGCAACTTTTTTCAACAGGGGCTTACCCCACGTAAGAACACCAATCAATAACCCAATCCCACCGATTAAACCAGCAATCCATACATTGAACAGATGCGTCATGATAAAGACTCCCGTTGCGTTAGATACATCGTTAGCTCCCATGACAAACGAAGCTACCGCGCCGACCGTAACAAGAATCATGCTCAGTGTACGAATGACAGCCATTTGCTTGTCACGCTGACTCGGTTGGAACCCTACAATGCGGTCTAATCCATGAGTGAACAGGTAGCCAAGAAAGAAAGCAATGGGTGGTGCGACTACCCAAATAATTGCCAGCTTCAAGATAGTTAGCCAATGGACTTGAATACCTGCACCCAAAGCCATGCCAACCACGCAAAAAACGAGAATTTGAATCGTGGAAGTGGTGATTTTTATCGCTGTATATATGGTGGTTAACACAAAAGCCGCAATGATAATCACCAGTGCTCCAACAACCGTCACTTTAGATGCACTCACAATGTTCAGCCCCACAGTAGATTCGACACGGTGACTTGCGAACACTGCGCCGATAAGTGCCAGAATAGCCATCAAAACCAGGGCTGGCACGAGCTTAATTGAACCCGACCCATAAGGCATACCCATGCATGCACCTGTATAGTGGGCACCGATACTCCACGCAAATGCGAGAACAATTACTACAAGAATAACCGCTTCAACGGACACCACTTATCCCTCCATATGCTCCCTAATCTTTGATCTCTTTGAACAGTTCGTATGCCTTTTTTCTGGCTTCAAAAAGGACTTCTGCTCCAAGCGGTGTCGTGCTGTAGTATTTTCTGATTTTCCCTTCCACAAGCCGATCTTCTCTAAGCAAAAGCCCCTCCTTTTCCATGGTGTGTAACAGGGGGTAGAGCGTACCAGCACTCATGCTATATCCGTGGTGACTAAGCTCTTCCAACATCCACAGTCCGTAAATGGGTTCCATGTTCGCGTGGTGCAAGATGTGAATTTGTATGAACCCCAAGAACAGCTTTCTAAGCACTCGATCCTCGATGATACTCACTCCATTATCGAAATATGATATCGAAGGGCGATATCAATCGTATCATGATTACATCTATTTGTGTCAATCCCATGTTCGGAGTAGCATGCGAAGTCTGTATTTTAAATTAAGATTTGGTGGGTGAGTATGTTTGTGACAAGGGATAATGAACGCCGAATCTAAGCCAACGAAAAATCCCCACCATTTCGATCATTTACTCTATGTATCTAACATATCCCAGTCATCTCCGAGAACCCATCGTAATGCTGACAGCTTTCCGTTTAACATGCCCCATTCGAAGTCAGTCCACGGACCAAGGTTTTCTCTCCCGTATCTTCGTACAACTGCTCTTGCAGATTTTAAGGCACCCTTCCATATCTCTGGATCGACTGTTTCCTGACCCGTTCTTACTCTATATTTCAAACTGAGGTGTCTGTCGTACCATATTTTGTCCAACAGTTCTGTATTAGCACCGCTAATTTCTTCGACGGTTCTACCTTCGCACTCTTCGTCATCGTGTCTCATCATCCGAGCTTCCGTAAACTTATCAAACTTCTCCATCATTGCAAGAAAGGTTTTGTCACGTTCCGCAAAATACGCGAGTTGCTCTTCTGGCGTGATTTCGATATCTAAGAATTCCAACCGAACTTCATAGTTAGACGGGGTATTCAGGATATTTACAATACGCTCCAAATGGTGGACTTCAATCCTGTAGTCCAAGTGGAGCGTCATGAGTTCCTTGCGTTCAGATACGCTTAACTCTTGGTTGGTTACAAACACAAAAGCGTCAGCTTGATTCTTTATTACACCGTCGAAATCTGCTTGAAACTTCGTTTTGATGGCGTTAAAGGATTGCTGTCCTCTGGGAAAATAAACTGCTCCAACCCATTTGAATCCCTCTTTCAAGCAAAGGAAGTCCTTACCTCCGTCTCTGCCCCCTAAAGGGTGTGACGGATCAATCGAACTGAATCCCTCAGATTGAAGTATGCGACCTGACAGCCTCTCTGCCGACTTTTGCCCTTTGACCCATTCCTTGAGTCTATTCTACGTCTCGTCGCCATCTGTTCTTCTTCTATAATTGATTGCCATTCCGAACACCGCCGCTCGTTAGTTTTAGACATTTTCGACGTGTTCGATGTAATTTCCTGTAAAAAACTGTCGAGTCGGACTAAGACCAGTCCAATTCGGAGCAAGCCGCGTGTTATGATTGTCCTATTGGGTTAAAAAGAGGTGATCACCATGAGCAGAATTGTTCAATGCAGAGATTGTGGGGAAATTCTAAACACCGAAGACGTACATGCGGATTTTTCGGCGTGTACCTATTGTGGTTCTACGAACATCGATTATAGACTATCGTTTACCGAAACTCTGTCACTACACGATCAAGTAGAGGGTAAGGTGAAGGTCAAAGGTAGAAAAAAACCCATACGAGAATTTATCAGTGGGGATGAGTTGTTTAAAGTCAAGAAGAAATGGGTTTTCAAGCATAGAATCATCGACCGAGAAAATGATCGTTATTTTGAAAAGGTAGTTGACAAAGAAACTGATGAAGTCATTCACGAATGTGATGAACCCTTATCGGAACATTTCGGTCACGGTTCTGCCAAGGTCAAGAAAGAATAGGAATTCATGTTCGTTGGGGGATAAGTCACCGTGAGACGCATTCCCGACCCGCGCATCAACCCTTATCTGTGTAGTGGAGTGAATTAAACTCCGTTTAGGCGGAAAGGGGATTTAGTTTTCAGTTCCTTGACCCTAACCCCTGTACCCAGTCTTACTATGTAGGTAAATAAAATTCTCTCGCAATCCCAAATAAACCCCTGCTCCAGACATAATAAACACCTGATACAAGCGGGAAAACGGCGTGAGGCAAAACGGAGAAATCCTTATCCCACAAGCCCTTTTCCCGTCTTTTTTACCCGAACTTTATTTTCCCAAGAATAAAGTCGTGACAGGAAAAAAAGGGGTTAAAAGACGGAATGAGGGAACTGCGTGCGAGACTTTATATTCACTGTTCACAATTGAGTACGGTGGAATGCGGGATTGAGGCGGGGAAAATGTCAGAGGTTTTTTTGATGGGAACAGGTGTTGTGACCACATAATAAACCTCTGCTTCAAACAATAAACCCCTGCTACAGACAGAATAAACACCTGATACAAGCCGGATTGAAGGGTGGAGGAAAGAGGGCAATCCCTTATTCCTCAACCCTTTTCCTTGTTTTATGTCAGCCCTTTATTTTCCCAAGAAGAAAGTCCTGCCACTCTGAAAGCGGGTGAAAAGGCGTGAAGAGGGAAGCTCTTGCAGGACACTATATTCACAAGTCACAATTGAAGACGGTGGAATGCGGGATAGACGCGGGGGAATGTCAGAGGTTTATTTGATGGGAACATAGTTAGAAATGTAAAAGAGGTAAATGTGCAAATTTCAAAATCAGAATTGGGAAAATGAGAAAGACCGGATAGGAGAGCTTGAAAAAGCCCTGTGGACGTGTGGTTTGGTTCCAGTTGAGTCCAGTATGCTGTGTAAAAAGGGATGGCGCATGTGCGGTATAAAAGATGAGCCATCTCCGTCCTCTCTGGTAGGATGCGGGATTGATTGAAACCGCTCACCAAGAGGGAACGAATATGACTCAATATCAGTTGAACGTGGACGACGAAGTTTTGAAGTTTTAATGGGACTATTTTTGCAAGATGGTGGTGTGGCGAAGCTCGTCGAGCTTGATCCGCATCGTCCAGAACCGCAATCAGCGATTCGTCTGATCGGCGCTTTACTCATGGAGATGCACGAAGCATGGACAACGGGGCTCAGATATCTCGATATGGAGGCGTATTGGGCAAGGCGAGGACGCAAGCATCCTCCGCGCGTAAACCACAAAGGTCACACGCTACCGGGATAACCGGAGGAACTGTGGTGCGGTGGCCACCACAGTTGAAGTCTTTGTTCCTTGGTTGCTTATCATCAACCGGTGAAGCGCCTTTTGATGGAGCGACGGGACACGGTCGATTTGTCGAGGAAAAGCCGTAAAAGCGGCACGTCGGAATTTAGCACATTCGAGAAAGGGGTGCTTGTGTTGAAACAAAGTAACGAACCTTCGTGGAGTGTGGTCACCGAGGGAACTGAAGACCTTAACTTTGCCATTTACGTTGCTTGTACATATGATTTGCTTCCGAAATCATGGCCCTTTAGCGAGTCGAAGCGATGGACTTCGACCAACCCATCAGTTGACTTAACACGGACAGAGAAGTCTGTACTGTCAACTCAGTGGCTAGAATGGTGGAATCAATTGGTTCGTGTTCGCTCCCTGGACGAACACAACGCTGACCTCTATCGACCAACCTATTTTGAATCCATGGATCAAGAACTTGGGCATGCATGTCGGGATACTTGGCAGGCTTTTCGCGAGTGGTGGCATATGCCGGCCGGTGGAAACATAGCGATGATTCACTGGGAATCCGCTGAAAACGTAGGGCAATATGTCAAGGAGTTCGAACAGCGGATGAACCGAAAGGCTAGACCTTTCCGGTTGAGGGTCGACCTCGTATACACAGGGCTAGACGATTTGATTGAAGTCACCGACGAATATGTAATCATGCCGATACGCTCTCCCCGTGAGAATCAATTTTGGTGGACGCAGAAAATCAATGCCATTGGCTAGCGCTCAATCTTGAGTACCGTTCTTGAATTGTCGACTCCATTACAAGTACGTCTCTCATGACTACCAGGAAAAGCTGCAAGAGTACGGGACGGTTGGTAGCATGAGCCGCAAGGGTAATTGCTTTGACAATGGGTGTATCGAGTGTTTCACAGCGTCATCAAGCGAGAGCTCGTTCATCTGGAAAAGTTCAAAATGAGGGAACAAGCGATACGGCAGATCTTCGAATACATCGAGGTCTGGTACAACCGGGAGCGGGTACATTCCTCCATCGGTTATCTAACGCTGGTTGAATCCGAGAGAAGATATTACCAGTCCGTCAGAGACGCAACGGGCTGAGCAACAATCGTCGTCATGTCGGAATATTAAAACTTACAACTTCTCTGTTCTAGGGTGTCCGCTCTATAGTGAATAAACAAACAAGAATGTCGAAGGCAAGGAGAGCGTGATTTTTTGGTGGAAGGCATACAAATTAGACGATTACGGGAAGATGAACAATTCCCAATGTCATTGCTTTTGCTTGCCGATCCTTCCAAAGAAGTGGTTGAAAGTTACATTCACCGTGGGCAGTGTTTCGTGGCCGAATCTGACGGTGAAATTATTGGGGTGTATGTGCTGATTGATACGCGTCCGCAAACCGTTGAGATTGTGAATGTTTCTGTCGTGGAAAAGAAACATGATAATGGGATAGGGAAGCAACTGGTTCGTCATGCAATTGAGACTGCAAGGTCTATGAGATATAAAACGATTGAACTGGGAACAGGAAACTCCAGTGTTGGACAATTGGCTTTGTATCAAAAATGCGGTTTTCGAATCGTTGGCGTAGACAGGGATTTTTTCACTATCCACTATGATGAGCCGATTTATGAGAACGGAATACAGTGCCGCGACATGATTCGACTTGCTTTAAATTTATAATTGCAGTAGCAATTCCTTCTGTTGCTAACAGAGGCGTAAATGCAAAAATATTCAGTGACTCTAGGAGGATGACCAGCATGGAGCTACGAATCAGACCTGTTCGCCTTAGCGATGCTGAAGCCATTTATAAAATTTGTATGCAGGATCAGGTTATGCCGCACATAATTTCGCTGCCTAGTGACCGCCTCGAGCAACTCGAAGAGCGATATCGGACTCTACCGAAGAATGTCCACGAATTTGTTGCCGAATTAAATGGAAATGTTGTGGGACATGCGGGGGTGGTTCAGCTATCCGCACGAAGGTCTCATGTAGGCACATTTTATATAGCCGTTGATTCGAATTATCACAGCAAAGGAATTGGAACCGCATTGATAACGAAGATTATCGATTTAGCTGATAACTGGCTAATGTTAGAACGAGTGGAACTTGGCGTTCTGGTAACGAATTCGAGGGCTCAAGCTCTATATGAACGACATGGGTTTGTTGTTGAAGGAAAAAAGACGGGTGCAATCAAAAGTGCAGGAAGATTTGTGGATGAGGTGGTTATGAGTAGATTACGTCCGCATGGGTTACTAAGTCGCTAGGTCAATAGCGATCGCGAAAATGAATATCCACTGTCGCAGAAACAGCATAAAGCCGTTAAATGGCAGAATAGACGTGCACTGTTGATGCGCCTTCGGCTACTCAAGCAGCAGGCCGTGTTAGGCGCAGAACTGGGCAGCGGATAGCAGGCTGTTGTCGCAGAAGGCGGTGATGCGCTCACCCCAAAGCACACGGCGTTCTTGGTCAGACATGTGCTGCCGCATGCAAGAACCCTTCCGTGGCTTGACGAGGATATGTTCAAGCAGCGGGAGACGAACGCCATGTGGGGTCTAAATTGGGGCTTTCCCCAGACTGAACGTCAAGGTTTGGCTTGGCGGTTACAGGTTGCATTCCAACGTCAAGGAGGTGGGCCGGGCTAGGGTCGGTTTGTATGCGAATGGCATACGAAAATGAACCCCATACATCCTTCAAGTCGCTGATGGATGTATGGGTGGGAAAATGTCGTCGATACGTTGTTGCGTACTTTGAGACCATAAGCCACCCCAACGTCAGGACCCTGACGTCAGTCCGTCAGATAGCGCCAATTGAAGTGTGATAAAATGGTAATATTATATCCGGTGAAAACGGGTGGGAGGTATGAGTTTACTACAGAGAGGATGTATCTCTATCGAGGCGTTCTAACAAATGAGGGAAACGTCTGATGAGTTACTCGAATACATTGACGGTGTTGTTTACATGTTACCGCCTTCATTAACGAAACACCAACGCATTTCAATGCGCCTGAGTTCGGCTCTTATCGCATTTCTCCAAGGCAAGCATTGCGAGGTATTTTCCGAACCATTTGATGTCGAGCTACATCAAGACGAAATCACTAGGAACAAGGTTGTTATCCCAGATATCATTGTGATTCGCGATAAGACTGGTCTAACGGATCAAAAATAAGTTGGCGTACCAACTGTTATCATCGAGATACTGAGTTTATTCAATCACACGCATCAATCGCGCGACCTCGTAAGTAAGCTCAATCTCTACATGCAATATGGGGTGAAGGCATACTGGATCGTCAATCCAATGAGTATCGGTGTTCTATCTACAAGTTAAATGACAAGGGACAATATGAACTGGATAGTTTGCAGGCGACGGGTAGTGCAAGGTCAAGTGTTCTCGATGGGTTTTCCGTTGAGCTAACCGACTTGTTCACGTAATTCACCATAGCCCAGGGAGTGTCATTGCTACAAATCTCGTTTGTGCAAATTCGGAAGAGCAACCACGGTCGATGTAATATCGCATGACCGCGCCTTTCCTCTATATCGCTATTGCATCGGTTGCAACGTCTCTGTCTCTGCTGCCGCCTAACAAGTTCTGGAATGGTATACTTCGTTGTATAGAGTGAGATGGAGGGCGACAAGTATGCTGTTTCATGTGACTGCAAGGCACGATGTGAATCACTGCGGTATATACAACCAAGACATTCGACTGGCACTACAGGAGTTTATGCCATCCCTCCAAAACCGCTGTGAGGAATTAGGAGTGAAAGTTCACTTCGCGGTGGCGGGACATCCTGATCACGTTTTCTATTTGTTGGTTGAGGCAGATGACCTAACGCCGGTCTGCACCCTGTTGTGTGAAATACCGATGAAGCAGGAGTTTGACATAAAGCCAGTAAGGGCGTTGAGATTCGACCAGGCATAAACGATACGACTGGGCAACTGAGCCGACCAATTTCAACATGAAAGGACTCAACATGAAAGGACGATGAACATGATTCGAGTGAGTTTTGTCAGTATCCCTGTCTCGAACCAGGATGTTGCCTTGCAATTTTACACGGAAAAACTGGGCTTTGAGGTTGTGACCGATCAACCATTCGGAAACGGTACCCGTTGGATTCAGCTTCGACCACCTGGAGCGCAAACAGACGTCGTACTGTTCACACCTCCTGGACAAGAAGAGCGCATCGGAGGTTATCAAAATATCGCTTTTACATGTGAAGACGTGGTTGGTACCTGTAAGTTGCTGAAAGAACGTGGCGTTAACTTTGTGAAGGATGCAGAGAGAGCCAATTGGGGCGGAATCGAGGCCATTTTTAAAGACCCTGACGGCAATACGTTTGTACTAGCGAATCCGAATGAGTAAGACCAAGAGATCCATTGTCGTTTTGAGTTTGTGCGTTTTACTATGCAACTCTGGTGTTAAATACACCGTGGCAATAGAAGGTGTTCGAAGGATGGGTCACTATAGATGGTAAAAGTAGTAAAATTGATCATTGGGTTGATGGGTGCTGTAATTCTTACGGTGGTTTTGTGGTGGGCACACTTCATCTTCTGGCTACCACATTTCCACGAAGATGCGCAGGGAAATTTGGTATCAGGGACAACCAAATTGATTTTAGTTTCAAAGCTTCTTCCTGGGGATAAATCAGGAATAGTAGTGCCAAGACGTATACCGTTTTGGCACTCAATCGGTATTGTTGATGGAGACATGGACGGGCGGCTTTGGACGTTTACTGAGCATGGACGCCAATATGTGTTGTATGAGCCGAACACCGAGATGCCCTGGCAATGGGTCTATAAATACACAACTACTTGATCTAAGTATCTAAACTTTTTGATGGGTTAGTACGTCCAAACAGTGAATGTAGTCTTCTGAAATGTCATATTTGTCTGTGCATTGCAGTGGTAAAAGAGTAGGGTGAGCTAGGGGGATGGAAGGGTCACAAGTCACGATTGTTATCACAAGGTTGGATCTGCGTGTAGAATGAAGCAAGTCGAAGAGACCGATTTTGAATACGCAAGTGTTGCCTGCTCATTGGTATCCACAACTAAGAAAGGGGTTTTGTGGTTGGTTACATTACTCATCGCAGCATGTATGCTTGGTTTTGTGTACAGTGCGGCTCCTGGAGCGGTAAATACCGAAGCCTTACGCAGGGGATTGCAACGGGGATTTGTGCCAGCATTTCTCGTCCAGCTTGGGGCCCTTTTGGGTGACTTGATTTGGGCAATCATCGGTCTGACAGGTGTTGCACTCGTGTTTCATTTTGTATCTGTACAAATCATTTTAGGTATCACCGGTGTAGCCTTTTTGCTGCGTATGGCGTGGTTATCATTTCTGGATGCCCGCAAACCCATTGACTTGCAGGCGAACGTAGGTCGGGAACAACGAGACTTCATCACAGGGATCATCTTTTCATTAGCTAATCCTTTTGGTATCGCCTTTTGGGGAGGTATAGGCGGTGGATTTGCCTCTCGTTTGCAGGGCATGTCAGTGATGGATAAATTATTAATTCTATTCTTTGGTTTTGCTGTCGGGGCCTTTGTATGGTGTATTGGTATCTCGGCAGTGGTTGCATGGTCAAGAAAATTCATTGGTGAAAGAGTTTTGCGGGCCGTTTTCACGCTATCAAGTTTGGCGATGGCATATTTCGCTCTGGAAATGCTGTGGACACTTATTCATGGAACCATCGAACCATTGTTCGTGCAACGGCTGAGGCTTAAAAGGCTCGTGAATTCAGGGTTAACGCGATCGCTATAAATCTCGTGGGGCGTTTCCTGAGATTTGCATGGGGCGCCCTCGTTTTGGAGTTACACGGGTTTTGCTTAGTGGGAGAAGCGGAGTGTGATAGCGAACCGCGTATATTGTGATGAGGATGGAGAGTTTCATTGTGAAGACTGGTGTGAAAATGGTGGGTTCATCTATCGTTCGCGACGGTTTGACCATAGAAACCAACAAGGCAGATTTGGTTTGTTTCCTTAATCGCCGATGCCACCAAGCCGACAGCATCGCCACCAAGATGATCTTGACTGTGGCGAGCGCCTTAGGCGTTGCAAAACGCACGAAACGGAACCTGAATTAGTCAGAAGGCGCTCGCTTCTATATGCCATGATTGTCACTGCCAAAGTGTTCAAGGAGCCAAGCCAACCACTCTTGCATAATAGTTGTGTTGAGCCTGTAAATGATGTACGTCCCTTCACGCTGATCGACCACTAAGTTCGCGTTTCGTAGTACGTTCAGATGGCGACTAATGGTCGGCTGAGCGTGTGGAAAGTGGCTTGCGATTTCTCCGGCTGTTTTCGGGCCCTCTTTCAACAGTTCAATAATTTTTCTGCGGGTGCCGTCAGACATTGCCTTAAAGACGCTTTCATGCATTGGCGTCCATCACTTTCACTGACCTTTCCTGCCATCCGCCAACGGTTTTGTCGAGTTCATCATATAGCCATATGGCTAATAATACAATGGCATTTCTCCACTGCTTTCATTTGTGATCCGATATCGATTTGTACACGAACCATCACGTGCAAACTGTATACCAATAACCCGCGGTGCGCGGCTCCTTGATAAGATATCTCGTTGCATCAGAATGGGATATAAAGGGGATCCTGATTATGAACGGAAAACGCCCGTTTGAAGAATTCACATGGGGCAAGGATGATAGTCGATGGCCTTTCTTACGATTTCCCTTATCGTGTTCTACATCGTTGCTATCTTCATGCCCAAACACATCTCCAAGCTTCAGATTTGGTCGGCCTCACTGTTTTCCTTGGTGACAGAGTGCCTGTCAGATATGATCTTGGATGGGAAATTGGATCTGTTTGGTTACTTCGCCAAGGGATATCAATGGGCGGGGTTCCTTCCAATCTTGCTGTATCCCCCGGTTAACACGATTTTCTTGAACTACTATCCGTACCAAGCGAGTAAATGGGCGAGGCTGCTCTACATGATTGGCTGGACTGCGTTTTGTTTACTTTACGAAGTCGCGGCACTAAAATCGAAGTTCTTTTATTATCATCACTGGAAACTGTGGTATTCCGGATTATGCTATCCCGTTCTATTGTTTATGGTCCTCTGGAATTTCAAGTTCACAGATTGGCTTCAGCGACGAGATCGTCCGAATTCCCACTGATACACGCATTTCCATCCCGGCAAGATTTCAATGTCAACGGACACTCCTTATAGTTGTATATCCCCATAACCATCATAATTCAAACAGAAACAAAAATAAATAAACACAAACCGTGATCGTTGATGTATAATTGCGTCGTGATAGCACTTTCAAGACCGTGGAGACGCGAGGAGGTGAGCTTATGCTGAACTTGGTTGCCGTTGATCTTGGCGCCTCCAGTGGACGGGTGATGGTGGGGCAGTATGATGGTCGTGCTTTGACGCTTACCGAGCACGGGCGTTTTTCTACGCTTCCTATATCCAATGGGAGACGGTTGCAAACGAATATTCAGGACATCTATAAGAACATGCTCAGTGGATTCATGCACCCCGCCACACAAGTTGGTGGCATAGCAGCCGTTGGCATAGACAGCTGGGCTGTGGATTTCGGTCTTATTGATCGATCCGGTAGCCTTATCGACCAGCCTCGACATTACCGCGACGAACATCACGCCAAAGCGATGCAAGTCGTCGTGGAGCGAATTGGCACCCATCGCTTGTTTCAGGAGACTGGCATTCAAATTCTCCCGTTTAACACGCTCTTTCAACTGTACGGCCTGCACATGGAAGATCCAAATTTGTTCGATCGCGCCGCAAACCTTTTATTGCTACCCGATTTGCTCAACTACATGTTAACGGGCGAGATCCGTGCAGAATGGACGAATGCCACGACGACACAGATGATTCGGGCCCAATCGCAATCGTGGATGAGCGATTTGTTGCAGGAACTAGGGCTACCATCGGCCCTCCTACCCACCATTGCAGAACCGGGCACTGTGCTGTCGCACTTGGCACCGGCGCAGCGCAATGTGCATGAAAGCCTGCGCAACACAAAGGTTGTGCACGTCGCTTCACACGACACGGCTTCTGCGGTCGCTGCCGTTCCGGAACACGAGGATCCCTGCCTCTATATTAGTTCGGGTACGTGGTCATTGGTGGGGACGGTGGTCCAACGGCCCGTGACAACGGAACTGGCGGAGCGTTACAACTTTTCGAACGAAGGGGGCATCGGCAACTATCGCTTCCTAAAAAACGTTATGGGTCTCTGGATCATTCAGGAGATCCAACGTGAGTTACTTGCTCGGAGCCGCAGTGTGGACATTCAAACGATGCTGTATGCGGCACAACAGGCCAGACCCTTTCCGTTCGTGTTGGATCCTGACGATCCACTTCTGTTACATCCCGAATCCATGATGCAGACCATTCGTGAGATTTGTGTGCGCACAGGTCAGCGGCCGCCGACAGAACTCGGCGATCTCGTGCGTGGTGTACTTGAGTCGCTAGCCTTCAAGTACCGCACGGTGTTGTTGGAGCTCCAAGAGGTGACAGGGTGGACCTTTTCTCGGGTACACATTGTCGGAGGCGGATCGCAAAACGCGTTGCTTTCGCAGTTTACCGCGAACGCGACGGGGTGTCCCGTGATCACGGGCCCTGCGGAGGCGAGTACGCTTGGCAATTTGATGCTACAGCTTGTTGCACTTGGCGAATGTAGCTCCGTCTCCGAAGCCAGAGAAGTCGCCTTGCGTTCGGTTGCACCATCGCTGTATGTCCCGCAACATGCCGAGGCATGGCAGGAGAAGTATTCGATGTTCCAACAAGTTGTCCGTCGCCAGGCGGCTTCCAGACAGGTCATCTAACCAATACAAAGGAGGACGAAACATGCTCGCGACACAAGATTCTACCGTTTTGCAGGAACTGGTTGATCGATCTCGCCGTTTAGCGTCAGACCGCAGCGTATGCAATTGGGGAGGCGGCAACACATCTGCGAAAACGACGATGCGGGATCACCTAGGACGCGAAGTGCAGGTCATGTGGGTCAAAGGCAGCGGTTCCGATCTCGCCGAAGCTACGGAGAAAAACTTTACGGCGTTGCGCCTTGACGAGATCCTGCCGCTTATGGAGCGCGACGCGATGAGCGATGAGGAAATGGTCGACTATTTGGCACATTGCATGATGGATAGTAAACATCCGCGTTCGTCAATTGAGACGCTGTTGCACGCGTTCCTCCCGTTTTCGCACGTCGACCATACGCATCCGGATAGCATCATTGCCATTTGTTGCAGTGACAATGGTCGTGTGATTGCGCAGGAACTCTTCGGCGACCGTGCCGTCTGGGTTCCCTATATGCGCCCGGGGTTTGCACTGTCGAAACGGATTGGCGAGGCCGTACGGAACCATCCCAACTGCGAATTGGTCTTGATGGAGAAACACGGTCTTTTGACATGGGGCAATACTTCTGACGAGTGTTATCAGAACACGCTGCGGATTATCCAAGAGGCGGCGGCGTATATCGAACAGCATGTCGATCGCGCTCGCGTCTTCGGCGGTGTGCGAATTGAGGCCTTGCCGGAAGCGGAGAGACGGGGCGTTGCCGCAGAAGTTCTACCTTTTATACGCGGTATTGTCACAGAGTTGCAAGGCGCGGTGCTCACGTTCGACGACAGTCCCGAATTTCTGGCATTCGCGGGCAGTCACGACGCGCCAACGCTGTCACAGATCGGTGCCGCGTGTCCGGATCACCTTGTTCATACGAAACGCAAGCCGCTCTTTGTCGATTGGAATCCCAATGTGGACGGTACGGATGGCCTTAAGGAAAAGTTGCGGGCAGGACTGATTTCCTATCGCGATGAGTATTGCGCCTATTATGAACGCCATGTCGATTTTGACGTACCCATGCACGATCCATTTCCGCGGGTCATCCTTGTACCTGGGCTGGGCGTGATCGGAACCGGTAAGAACAAGAAAATGGCAAACGTGGCGGTGGATTTATATCGTCGTGCCATCGCGGTCATGCGCGGTGCGACCACGCTAGGCAACTTTGTGTCCCTCGATGAAAAAGAATCGTTCGATGTTGAATATTGGCCGTTGGAGCTGTACAAGTTGACCCTTGCGCCTCCGGAGAAAGAGCTTGCACGCAAGGTCGCCTACATCACCGGTGGCGCTGGTGGCATCGGCAGCGCATCTGCACGGCGCATGGCAGCTGAGGGTGCGCACATCGTTGTGGCCGATCTCGCTGCCGACGCGGCGGATCGCTTGGCTCGGGAACTAAATGCGCAATTTGGCGAAGGTACTGCCGTTGGTGTACCGCTTGATGTCACGGATGAAGCGGCGGTTCTTCGCTCGTTCAGAGAAGCGGTGTTGGCTTACGGCGGGATCGACGTCTTCGTTTCGAACGCCGGTCTGGCTAGCTCGTCGCCTATTGTGGAAACGACAATAGAGGATTGGAACCGCAATGTCAGCGTGCTTGGAACAGGCTACTTCCTGACGTCGCGCGAGGCATTTCGCTGTATGGTCGAACAGGGGCGCGGTGGATCCATTGTGTTTGTGACATCCAAAAACGCTATCTATGCAGGCAAGGATGCGGCGGCGTACAGCGCGGCGAAGGCGATGGAAAATCATTTGGCGCGTTGCCTCGCGGTAGAGGGCGGCGTGCACGGCATTCGCGTGAACACGGTGTTGCCGGACGCAGTGCTGCAAGGATCGAATATTTGGAACTCAGCTTGGCGCGAAGAACGGGCTCGCGCGTACGGCATCGCTCCGGAAGAATTGGAAGAGCATTACCGTCAACGCACCATTCTCCACGTGAACATCACGACCGATGATATTGCAGAAGGGATTTTGTTCTTTGCTTCCAACCGATCCGCCAAGACCACTGGCTGTATGTTGACCATCGACGGCGGTGTGGCTGCGGCATTCCCGCGTTGATGCGGCAAGGGGGAGTTTGAATGAAGGCATGGAGTGACCAGGCTTATACACTCTTTGAGATGCAACAGCGCGATCGAGGAATTGACGTGGACGCCGCCGTACGGCGGTTGTCCGCTCTCGCCGTGGAGACGCCGTCGTGGGGGTACGGTGACTCTGGGACGCGCTTCAAGGTGTTTAAGAAAGTGGGCGTCCCGCGCAATCCGTATGAAAAGATCGACGATGCGGCCGTCGTTCACCATCTGACTGGCGCATGTCCGTCGGTTGCCATTCACATCCCTTGGGACAAAGTCGAAGATTACAAAGCCTTGCGCAATCATGTGGAGGAGCGCGGCCTGCGCATTGGCGCCGTCAATCCGAACCTCTTCCAAGATGACGAATATATGCTCGGCAGTGCGACGAATGCAGATGCTGCCGTTCGCAAAAAGTCTGTCGCTCACATGTTGGAATGTCTTGATGTTATGCGCGAGGTCGGCTCCAACGTATTAAGTTTGTGGTTTGCCGATGGCACGAATTATCCGGGACAAGGACATCTTCGTCGACGCAAACGTTGGTTACAAGAGGCCCTTGCGGAAGTGTATGCCCGGCTTGACCCAGGGATGCGCATGCTTATCGAATACAAGTTTTTTGAACCCGGTTTTTATCATACCGATCTCGCAGATTGGGGTATGGCTTTCCAAGCTGCAAACAAGTTGGGTGAACAGGCACAAGTTTTGGTTGACACAGGACACCACGCACCGGGTACCAATGTTGAGCACATTGTCGCCTATTTGTTGGATGAAGGAAAGTTGGGCGGGTTTCATTTTAACAGTCGTAAGTATGCGGACGACGACTTGATTGTCGGTGCGATGAATCCATATGAGCTGTTCCTGATTTTCTATCAGATTCTCGACGCAACGCGTGATGCGGATTCGACGGTGTCGCGAACGGCTCATGAAATCGCGTACATGATCGACCAGAGCCACGTGATCGAGCCGAAGATTCCTGCGATGATTCGTTCTCTGTGCAACATTCAAACACAGTATGCGAAGGCTCTGCTGATCCAACACGAGGAATTGCAAGAAATGCAAGCGAAGAACGACGTTCTAGGCGCTGAAAACACGCTGCGCACTGCGTTCGAGTTTGATGTCGCACCGCTTCTTTACAGGATGCGTGAGGAACGAGGTTTGCCCATAGATCCGATGCGTGCGTATCTCGAGAGCGGTTATGCCGAGAAGATCCGCGAGCGCGGAGTCGGGGGAAGCGGGTGGTAATCCACCCGCGGCAACGGGCCATTTTGCTTGGAATGAGAACACGTATAGGGAAAACGCTTACGGGAGTGAATCCGTTCTTCAAAACCTATCATTGTTCAGCACTCGCGCATGGATACGTCACAGGCTCCTTTAGCCTTGTTTACGACAATGGGGTTTCCAGGCTAATATGATGTGGATATCTGTTGATTTGCGTTTGCAAGGAGAGAACCAATCTCTCCTTGCTCACAAGAGGAAGTGAGAATATGTTGCCTGCGGAACGTCACCGTGCAATTTTGCAGCATCTTCATGCACGCGGGAGTATTCGTGTCAAAGAGTTGAGTCAATTATTTGATGTCACGGAAGAAACGGTTCGACGGGACCTGCACATGCTCGAAGAGGAAGGTAAACTTCGGCGAAGTCATGGCGGTGCAGTGCGTGTCGATGAGGATATGACAAACGAGATTTCATACCTGATTCGCGAATCTGAACACGTACCTGAAAAAGAAGTGATTGCAAAGACGGCTTTGCAGTTTATCGGTATCGGTGATCGGATTATCCTTGATGCGAGCACGACGGCCCTGCATCTCGCAAATGTATTGCCAGATATGCCTTTGACAGTCCTAACCAATTCGCTTAAGGTGGCTCTCGAGTTGTCAGGGAAGGAAAAAATCGAGGTAATCTCCACTGGTGGCATTTTGCGATCCAGCTCGTTGTCTTACGTCGGCCCCATGGCGGAAGATTCGTTGTCGAAGTTTCACGTCAACAAAGCCTTCCTCTCATGTAAAGGTATTCATACGCTGCACGGCTTCACCGAGTCAAACGCGTTGCAAGCGTTAGTCAAACGTAAAATGATTGACATTGCCGACACCGTCATCGTGCTGGCGGATCACAGTAAAATTCAGGTTCAGGACTTCACGCATGTCGCAGATGCACGGGAAGTTGACATGTTGATCACGGACAGTGAAACGAACGAGGCAGATCTCACGGCCTTCGAACAGCTTGGCTTACGGGTCTTGCGCGCTGATTGAACGCATACTTGATACCTGCAAAAAGACCGTAAAATACTTGGTATCCCCGTGCATCTCGCACGGGTGAAGACTACGTATCGCAAATGCCCTATCGTGTAACCGTGCAACAAAACGCGGCCTTCGGTGATACCGCGTTTTGTTGCCAAATGAAACTGCGGTATCCAGTAACCCGCGCCGCGTTTTCGTCCCTCTGCATTGTGTTGCGCCCTTCATTCCTCGCGGTTAATCCGAATCCACTACAAATCGAGTTTGAACAAATTTACATATAACAAATGCGTCACGCGATATGGCCTAGCTTCGTCTTTCATGTTGAACATCGAGAATCGACAACTTGCTTGGAGAGGATGGACTGGGTTGAAGTACAAGTTAGGTTTAATGGGACTTATCACCGTAACGACAGTTTCCCTGCAGGCGTTGGAACCCGAGGTTGCCAACGCTTCTACACAAGTCGAATATGCTGCTACAAACGTTCAAGTATCGGGTAAGGAATCTATTTCGGTACAGCACATCGTTGCAAATGACCCGTGGACAGGCAAAACAACGAGCTGGTACCCGATTTACTATCTGCAAAAAGATCTACAGTTGGACGGCGTGCAAACGACATGGAACGGCAACACCCTGGATGTAACTTCGATACCTTCCGGGTGGCATGTCAATGTAAGCGGGGCGCCGCAACCTGGAACGCCCCCTGAAGGCCAGATGCAGTTTGCCATTGGAAGCGATCAGGATGGCTTCTTACGTGCTCCGAAACTCGTTGCAAACGACCCGGAAACGGGCAAACCAACCACATACGTGCCTATCTATTATCTTGACCTATTTTTACAACAGCGCTTGCTGATGGGGGTTTCTTGGGGTGGAGCAACATGGGTGATTGCGGCGCCGCAGGATGTGAACCGCATTGAATTGATTGCGGCACCCACCACGGTGAATGTTGGGGAAACGGTAACCTTCTCTGGCAAGTTGGTTCTGGTAGGAGGGGTCGGCGCTCCGCATGCCGAACTGAGCGTGCTTGGACTCCCCAATCAAAATCAGAAAACCATCTTCACTAATTCGGAAGGGTTGTTCTCCTTTACGACAACCTTTGCGAAGTCAGGGGTCTATACCATTGCGGTGGGAGACGGATTGGCCAGTTGGCAAGTTCATGTCACGGTGAAGTAAACCTTGGGAGCTTGCCGTCGACGCTACACGCAAGGGACTGTATCTCGTGACATCATCATGTCGTCGTACAGAGGCGGCTGGCGACTGCCAGTCGCCTCTGCCCCGTCATCATGTCATATCTTGCAACATCAGTGCGATCACGCGTGCCGGTCCGTGAACGCCAATCGTCTGGTCGTTTTCGATGTCGGACGACCTGCTGGCACCGCTGATAAAGTGATTTGACGCGGCTATCTCGCCGCGTTCATGCGCTTGCGCAAGTTCCCTCAAGGCTTCGCCGAGACTTTGTACCAGTTGTGACGCGCGGAGGATGACGATGTGGATAAGTGGAACCTGGTGGACTGTGCGGCCTGCTTCCGGCCCGCTGGCAATCACAATGGTCCCCGTATCGGCGATGGCGCAGGCGCAACTGGTAACGCCGACCTCGATATTGTCAAACGCGCGCCTCTCCGTTTGCGCATGCCAACGCAATGCCTGCCAACGCTCAAGCACATCCTCCACGTCTACAGACCAAGGCGCCTGCTTGCCCCATGCGCCAATTTTGGCGGCGCCAATGTCCTTTAGCACATGATCAAGGCCGATGCGAAGTTCTTCAACGCTCGCGTACTGCACGATCTCGCCAGCCAACCCTGTGAACCGTTCGATAAACGATGCAGTGCGCAAGGCCGGCGTAGACGGCCGATCCGCCCAAAACGAGGGAACGCCAACCACGGTTCGAGGTGAGGCGGGATCGCCAGGCATGCGGCCCAGAGGCTTTGCAATTCGCTCGAGAAATGTTGCTTTATCCACGCCCATTCCCCTTTCTGGTAAGCTCAGGCCAAAGCTCGCGGAATGTTCGTTTTGGCAGGACAGGGAAGTCACGGCTCATCGTCCATCCGGCAAGTGGACCAATTTTAGCGCGAATATATCCATCATGGGCAATCGGGAATTGTAGTCTGCGTGCGATCCGGATCGTCGTCTGGTAGCGTCCAGCTTTGCCAAACAGTTGCCGAAATGCCTGGAACGCTGCCTTCTCCGTGGGTTTGACGCGGCCCGATGCGACAAATCGCTGGCGCTCGCGCACAAGCATGTCATGGAGTGGAATCTTGACGGGGCATGCTTCATAACAAGCCCCGCACAGACTTGAGGCATAGGGCAAATCTTGATACTGTTCACCATTGTTTAAGAGGGGGGAAAGAACAGCGCCAATGGGACCAGGGTAGACCGATCCGTACGCATGGCCGCCAATTTGGCGATACACGGGACACACGTTCAGGCATGCGCCGCATCGAATGCAATGAAGCACCGCTTGAAAATCGGGATCGCCGAGTTGGCGAGAGCGTCCGTTGTCGAGAATGATGACATGCATGTCGCGTGCGCCGTCTGTCTCGTGTTGGCGCCGGGGGCCCGTGATGACGGACATGTACGTGATCACATTCTGTCCGGTCGCGCTTTTGGGCAGAAGGTGTGCGAAAACCTCGAGATCTGCCATGGTGGGCAGGATGCGTTCCATACCCATGAAAACGATATGTGTTTTGGGCATGTTCATGACGAGATCGGCATTGCCTTCGTTGGTGAATAGCGCGATAGAGCCGGTCTCCGCAATGCCAAAATTGCATCCTGTGATTCCGATATCGGCGGCTAGATACGCTTGGCGGAGCGTCCTCCGCGCGAATGCCGCCAGATCCCGCGTTTCCGTAGTAAGTCGTTCGCCACCGGCGGCTTCAAACAGGTCGCGAATTTGTTCGCGATTTTTGTGGATGGCCGGAATGATGATGTGCGACGGCGTCTCGCCGGCGAGTTGTATAATGTATTCGCCGAGATCAGTCTCGACGACATGCATCCCCATCTCCTCAAGATGATGGTTTAGGTGAATTTCTTCTGTGACCATCGACTTGGATTTGACGACACGTTTGGCGTTTTGAGCCGTTGCAATCTCTCGCACCGCGTGGATCGCCTCATCAGCAGTTGCAGCGAAATGTACGTGTGCACCGTGTGCCTCCAGGTTGCGTGTAAACTGATCCAAGTAATAGTCAAGGTTGGCAATGGTGTGCTGACGGATTTGTTGTCCACGCTCGCGCCATGCCTCCCAATTTCCGAATTCCCCAGTAACGGCTTGTTTTTTGTTGCGCAGACGATCCGTCGTGAAGTGGACGGCTTGCCGCAGAAAGTCGTCTGTCAAAGCGTGCTGTGCGCGATCGTGCACGTTAGTCGAGCCATGTGTTGTGCTCATGCTTTCACCGCCCTTCCCAGTTGCATCCCTTCCAGTAGAAGTTCCGCGAGATGCATCACGCGTATAGGCCGATTTGTGCGTCGTAGTCGCCCGCCGATGTTCATCAAACACCCCATGTCCGTGCCGACGAGTACTTCCGCATGGGTGTCCGCGACATTTGCTGCCTTTTCCTCGACCATTGCACTCGAAATTTCTCCCATTTTGACGGCGAACGTGCCGCCGAAGCCACAGCAATCGGTCGCATAGGGCAAATCGACGAGCTCAATCTCACGAACCCCTCGTAACAATTGCATAGGCTCGTCCTTGACACCGAGTAACCTTGAACCGTGACAGGATGGATGATAAGTCACGCGATGCGGAAAACGGGCACCAAGATCCGTCATCTGTAATTTCTGCACCATAAATTGCGAGAATTCATAGGTTTTATTTGCCAAATCGATAGCAGCTTGATGCAAATGCGGATCGTCTGCAAACAACTGGGGATAGTAGTGATGAATCATACCGACACAAGAGCCCGAGGGGCTGACAACGACGTCACTATCCTGGAACGCTTCCAGTAGCGTCTTGCCGACATCTCGTGCTTCATCGGTATAGCCACTGTTAAACGCGGGTTGTCCACAGCATGTCTGCTGCGGCGGGAATGAGACCTCGCAACCGCACGCTTGCAATATACGTGTCATTGAGATGCCAACATTGGGGAAAACGCTGTCGACAACGCAAGTGATGAACAGACTGACCTTCATCGGACAGACCTCCAAGTGTTTAGGTGCGTCGATAAGGCAACAGGAATGACAAACGCGGCACCTGTCGAGTGACCTGCCAAGAGTAGAGATAACGTTTTCATCATATCGCAAAATGCAGAGGAATTTATAGAAAGCTCAGTGCAAGCGCATCATAACAAATAAACAAACACAAATCAACATAAACGCATATTGTCGGGAATCTGATTACTCTGTCGTGAGTCGATGCATTCGCGAGAGTGCGATGCCTAGAATCACCAGACAGCATGCAACGAGATCGAATGCGATATCATACTCTGCTTGCAACGGTCCGGGACGCACGTGATGGATCTGGAGGACGTGATGATCCATGACGCCTTCGAATAGATTGAAAATCCCACCTCCAAAGAGAAGTGCTCCCCAAAAACTGCGGTTGCGAAAGGTCTTGTTGGGTGTGTCATCCAGCCATAGGACAGAGGTGCCTGCCACCATGAATGCCGTGGTGATCACATGCAATAAACCATCGCTGACGATCTGATTATGCCGCGTAGTCCACATGTATGTACTGTGCCACTGTAACAACTGGTGAAAGACGATTCCATCGATCATGCCGGTAAGTCCCATGCCAAAGAGGAATGCCCCAAGTCGCGTTCGTTTCATTGTCCACTCTCCTTATCGCCACCACGAGTATGGCGGTTGTCGTGCCATGGTATACACGAATTTCCACGAAGGCTGTGGCATAGGAGGGTGGTCCAAACGCCACATTACTCTCATCACGCATGGAGGTGAGTGGTTCATGACCATCGCACAGCAGGTTAAGACGACGTTGGCAAGCCTAAAGAGTGCGCAGGCGAACCTCGAGTCGTTTGCCCTCGCGACCCAAAACAAACAGGCCAAACAGGTCTACACGCAGGCGGCGCAAACGACGCAGTCGGTCGTCGATCAACTGCAACAGCGCGTTGGCCAGCTCGAGAAGGAAGAGCCGACATACAAAGGTTTCTAAAATCACAAAAACACAACGCAAATGCAGCCAGGAGGCCATGCCTCCTGGCTCAAAGGGGTTATCGAAGTGCCGGAATGGGTTCACATCATTATTCGAACGCTGATATCGTTTTGCGCTATGTTCGTATTTGCAAGGTTGATCGGTAAGCGTCAGCTGTCGCAAATTACGTTTTTCGAATACATAGTCGGCATTGCTATAGGCGATATGGCTGCGATTATCCCTGATGAACTGGATGCGCCTTTATACCATGGCCTGCTGCCGATGGCGGTTTACACGGCTTTGCCGATAGCACTCAGTTGGGTGGCATTAAAAAGTAAATCGGCACGTGACTTTTTGGAAGGTCACGCGCGCGTATTGATTCGGGACGGCAAAATTTTAGAGGACAATCTGAAGAAAGAGCGCATGTCGACGGATGAGTTGCTGGAGCACCTTCGAAGCAAAAATGTGTTCAAAGTTGCCGACGTTGAATTTGCACTCATGGAATCCAATGGCACGGTCAATGTCCTGGTGAAGTCGGAGCAACAACCGTTGACGCCAAAACGCATGGGGCTACAGGTCCCACCAGAAGTCGAGCCGCAGGCCGTGATCATGGATGGGCAGATTATGGACGAGGCGTTGGCGACCATCGGGTTTAATCGTGCATGGCTGAAAACCGAGTTAGAAAAGCAAGGCGTGGCAGTCGAAAACGTCTTTCTCGCACAGGTGGATGCCACTGGTCAACTGTATATCGATGTGTACGAGGACAAGCTTAAAATTCCTGAGCCGCAAACCTTGCCACTCACAAATATCACGCTCAAAAAGGCACAGGCCGATCTGGAGTCGTTTGCACTTGCGACCGCGGATGTACAGGTCAAACGTATGTATACGGAGGCTGCCGAACGTATTCAGCAAGTGATTGACAAGGTCGGTCCATACCTCACGCGGTAGGGGGGACGGCGATGGCAAATCAAAAGCTAAAAAAGGCCACGCCTACGATGCAAAAGTATCAGCAGTTTGCCAAAGCGCGCGAACCTGCACGCCCCATCTTGCGCAACTTGACTGTAGCTTTTGTTGTGGGCGGCTTGATTTGTGTGTTGGGACAAGCGATACAGGATTTGTTTGTCCACGTGTTTGGATTTAGTCAAAAGGATGCTGGGAATCCAACAGTCGCCGTGCTCATAGCATTGACGGCCATGGCCACGGGATTAGGGGCGTTTGACAAGTTCGCCCGTTGGGCGGGAGCGGGGACTGCGGTACCTGTGACGGGGTTTGCAAACTCAATGGTGTCGGCTGCGATGGAGTATCGCACGGAAGGCTTTGTGCTCGGCGTGGCCGGGAATATGTTCAAGCTCGCCGGATCTGTCATCGTCTGGGGGGTTGTCTCGGCGTTTTTCATCGGGCTTATTCGCACGCTTCTGGTCATAGGGAGGTAAATCATGCTTGTCGGTTATCAGAGTTGGGCATTTCCGAAGAACCCCATGATCCTATCCACCGCTGTCATCGGAGGGCCGATGGAGGGCAGGGGGCCGTTAGCGGACGATTTCGATCTGTTGCACAGTGATTTGCGCATGCAACAAAAAAGCTGGGAGCAAGCGGAGCGCATGCTGCTTGATGAAACGTGCGCAAAGGCCATTGAAAAAGCAGGGCTGTCCAAGGACAACATCAGTTTTTTTATTGCAGGGGATCTCATGAATCAAATCATTTCGTCCTCGTTTGCGGCACGCACGCTGTCGATGCCTTACCTGGGCATTTTCGGCGCTTGTTCGACTTCCATGGAAGGGCTCGCGTTGGCCTCATTGATGATCGACGCAGATTCCGCGCTCTATGTTATGACAGGTACGGTTAGCCACAACGCGGCCGCTGAGAAACACTATCGTTATCCAACGGAGTATGGAGCGCAAAAGCCACCGACTGCCCAATGGACAGTGACGGCTGGGGGCGCGGCGATCATTGCGGCCAATGACGGTTCAGGAAACCATCCGGTGGTAACGCGCGCTACGGTCGGCCGCGTGGTCGACATGGGGCTGACCGATCCCTTTAATATGGGTGCTGCGATGGCACCTGCAGCCTTCGATACCTTGGTCAGTCATTTTCGCGATTTCGATCTCCCTTACGATTATTATGACTTGATTATCACTGGCGATTTGGGGAAAGTAGGTCACCGCATTCTGGTTGATCTTTGCGAGCAACATGACGTGCCGATTCCGCGCGATCGTTTTGCCGACGCAGGCATGATGGTCTATGGCGATATACCGGACGTCTGGTCGGGCGGGAGTGGATGTGGGTGTTCCGCTTCTGTGGCGTACGGTTATGTGCAGCGGCGTTTGCGAGAGGGTAGCTTGAAGAAAGTGTTGATGGTGGCAACCGGAGCACTTTTGTCACCAATCTCTTACCAGCAGAAGGAGACCATTCCCTGTATTGCACATGCGGCGGCAATGGAACGTATTGAGGGGAGTAAATCGTCATGATTTATCTTTGGGCGTTTCTCGTGGGTGGATTCATTTGTTTAATTGGACAATTTCTTATGGACGTCGTGAAATTGCCACCCGCCAATGTTGTCTCGTCGCTTGTCGTCGCTGGCGCCATTGTCAGTGGGTTTGACCTTTATGAACCGATTGTTCGCTTTGCCGGCGCCGGTGCCACGGTGCCTATCACTTCATTTGGCAACGCATTGGTGCAAGGGGCCATTGCGGAAGGCAAGGTTCATGGTCTGCTCGGGGTCATCACAGGCATATTTGAGTTAACGAGTGCGGGTATCTCGGCAGCGATTGTCTTCGCCTTTTTGGCAGCTGTCATTTTTCGACCGAAAGGGTGATGGTTCACAAAAGGTATGTTATATGAGATTCATGGCCTATCCACAGAATTTCCATGAAACATCACGCCCACGAGAATCGTCAGCTAGGTATAATCTTTAGAGGGATTTCGACACGAACAGCGCCGACAGGGGGAGTTTCGACATGCCGAAGCCAATGGGTGGCAACGGCCGCTATATGCCAGGTCTCGATGGGTTGCGGGCACTCGCGGTGCTCGCCGTTATTGCGTATCATTTGAACCTCAGTTGGGCCCCCGGCGGTCTCTTGGGTGTGCAAGTCTTTTTCGTCTTGTCGGGCTATCTCATTACTGATCTATTAATTGCACAATGGAAGCGAAATGGACGGATTCTGCTCGGGGACTTTTGTCTGCGACGGGCGCGACGCTTGTTGCCAGCGATGTTCTCCATGCTCGTCGCTGTCATGGTTTGGGTTTGGTTTGAGGATAAAACACAGTTCACGCAATTTTGGCAAGATGCCGTTGCGTCGATTTGCTACGTAAGCAATTGGTGGTTTATCTTTCATAAGGTGTCCTACTTCGCTAGCTTTGGGCGTCAGACACCGCTTGGCCATCTCTGGTCGCTGGCAGTTGAAGAACAGTTTTACCTACTTTGGCCGCTTGTGCTCATGCTTGGTCTACGCTTTTTGCGTCGGCGTGGCAGCATGCTGATTGCGACGTTCGTACTCGTCTTGGCGTCCGCAGCTTGGATGGGCATCTTGTACCAGCCTGGTATGGATCCCAGCCGCGTTTATTACGGTACGGATACCCGGGCATTTGGCTTGCTCATCGGCGCATGTGTCGCATTTGTCTGGCCGAGCAGCCAATTTTCGCGGGGGCTGTCTGTATCCGCGCGGCGCTGGCTCGACATCGTTGGATTTCTCGCTTTACTAGCGATCCTATGGATGATTTGGCAGACGAATGAGTACGAGAACTTTTTATATCGCGGTGGATTGCTTCTTC
This sequence comes from Alicyclobacillus hesperidum subsp. aegles, assembly GCF_027923525.1. NCBI lineage: Bacteria > Bacillati > Bacillota > Bacilli > Caryophanales > Alicyclobacillaceae > Alicyclobacillus > Alicyclobacillus hesperidum. The sequence continues at coordinate 43,740 of NZ_BSBJ01000014.1, forward strand.
TGTCGATCGCGACGGCCGTTCTCGTGGCCTGTCTCGCCCATCCGGATACGCGCCTTGGCCGCTTATTTGGCTTGCATCCGTTGCGGTGGCTCGGCGTGCGTTCCTATGGTATCTATTTGTGGCACTTTCCAATTATCGTATTGACAACTCCGCTCATGGACGCGAACCAGTTTAATGCTGGTCGAGCTGCACTTCAGGTGATTGCCAGCATCGTGATTGCTGCGTTGTCATGGAGACTATTGGAGGAACCGATTCGGCGTCTTGGCAGCCGTAAAAGAACGGACGCCCCAGATCGGACGGTGCGCGTTCGGCGACGCCACCCCAGCCGATGGGCGTTGGCGGGCAGCGGTGCGGCCGTGGTGGTACTGTTTTGTGCAGGGATGACGGCATATGCTCCAACGGTTGTCGCGACTTTAGGGAACGACGTGCGGGAATTGGATCAGCAAGGCGGGGCACAGACGGATACGCGTAGCACGCAACCGGTGAAATCTGCCGTCGGGAATGGCGCGGACGCTTCGGGGAAAGCTATCAACCGTGCCGCACATGGTAGCACTGGAGTGGGAACAGCGATCGACAAGACGACGGCCGCTACCAACGAACATGAAAAAACGCGGCCGATCTCGGCGAGAGTGCCGAAAGTAGAAAGCGGTGTCGGAGTCAGTGCGATTGGCGATTCCGTCATGGTTGACGCTACGCCGTATTTGCAGAAATTGCTTCCCGGTATTGTGTGTGATGGTATGGTAGGCAGACAGATGTATGAAGCACCGGAGGCGGTTGCACAGCTGAAGGCAAGAGGTGAACTGGGCGACGTCGTCATTATCGAGTTGGGCACCAACGGTCCCTTTAGCAAATCACAACTCGTCTCGTTGCTACAGTCGCTAGGCCCAGTGAAGCGCATTATTTTGGTGAATACGCGCGTTCCCAGACCGTGGCAAAATGTGGTCAATCAGACGTTGGCGCAAGTTGCACAGACGTTTCCTCATACGGTCTTGGTCAATTGGTATCAAGCGAGTGCGGGTCACAACGCGTACTTTTATCCGGATGGGGTGCATTTAAACCCACAGGGCGCGGCCTTTTATGCGTCACTGCTGGCCAAAGCGGTCGAGCAATGAGCCGAAGTGGCACAGGAGATGATGCACGTTGCAGTTGTCCGTGTCGCCAATTGCGTTGCGGCACTTTGCTCGCGCGTGTTTTTCGGCAGTCGGCGTTGTCCACGACGATGCGGATTGGGCAGCCACTGCGATGGTAGAAGCTGATTTGCAAGGCTTAAGTACGCATGGAACCATGCGGCTCAAGGCCTACATCGAGGGGTTACAGAGCGGGAAAATCAATTCCCGACCACACATGACATGGAACCGAACAGGGCCGGTGACTGCCATTCTAAATGGCGACAACGGCCTTGGCTGTGTCAGTGCGAAACTGGCAGCTAACTTCGCAGTCGATCTCGCGCGCACCGCAGGCTTGGGTGCCGTTGCGGTGTATCGAGGCAATCACGCGGGAGCACTCTCTCTTTACGCAGAATGGGCGACACATTACGGCATGATTGGGCTGTGCTGTTGCAATACGCATCCCGCTGTTCCACCTACGGGTGGGCGTAAACCGTTTTTTGGAACGAACCCCATCGCCTTCGCGGCTCCGACGAATGCCGAATACTCGCTTTCCGTCGATCTCGCCACCAGCGTCGTCGCTCGCGGCCACATCATCCAGGCGGCTCGGCGCGGCGAGGCGATCCCAGAGGGGTGGGCCGTTGACAGTGAAGGGCGTGCCACGATCGATCCGAAGGCGGCTCTGGATGGTTCGCTCTTGCCCATGGCGGGAGCGAAAGGCTACGCCCTGGCGATGATGATTGAAGTATTGGCAGGCGTTTTATCCGGTGCCCGCGTTGGTGACGAAGTAGGGTCGATGTTCGGGGAGGGCGACGAGCCTCCTGGTAATGGATTTTTTTATTTGGCCATCAACCCTGAACATTTCGTTGGTCAAGCGGCGTTTGTTGAGCGCATACAGAGACTGATGGATGATGTGCACGCTGTGCCACTGGCGGAGGGCAGCGAACGGATATACGTCCCTGGCGAGCGTCGATTTCTTGCCAAACAGCTTCGGCGTGCAACAGGCATCCCGATTTCGGAAGAAGTGTGGGACGATTTTTCTGCGCTCGCCCAGGCGTTGGACGTTCATCTCCCCGAATGTACACAGGCCCGGTGATTGCCACCGGGCCTCGAACCTGTTTAGCGGGCGCTTACGATGCGAACTAATTCTGGATCGATAACGCGACCAGCCTTGTTGACCAGTCCAAAATTCATCTCTTTGTACGACCAGCACGCTCGGCCAATCCCTAATTTGCGTAATAGGTCGACAACATCTCGGTGCCAACCGATTCGGCTGGTTAACGGTGCCTCGTCGATCACGCCATATTCTCCGCAGTATAGCTTGCGTCCGGATTGTTCCATAAACTCCGCAGCAGGCTTCAGGTACCGCTCTAGTAACGCTTTGTCCATAAAGGTGTTTGCCAAGTCATTTTCGCCCCCTCCGAATTCGGGGTGGCCGTCAAGAAATTCGGAGAGACCGGGAAAGCGACCTGGATAGCTGATGGTGTGATTGTACAACTTGGTCACTTCCGACCAACTTGCTTTTTGGTGTGTGAACAAGTGTGGCTTATAGAAATGGAACGTATAGATGATGCGCTCATCGTGGGGAACGAGTTCGATGTGGCGCAATTCGTCGATTGAATTGTAGTGATTTCCTCCATACACAATGATGCGCTCGGGATCGATCGCGCGAATGGCCTCAATCGCTCGGTGCGCGAGCCGATTCCAACGTTCGCTGGTCGCATCGACTACTTCGTTCATCAATTCAAACCAGAGTTGGTCGCGTTTATCTCGATATCGCTTTGCAAACATCTCCCAGATGCGACGAAACGCTGTTGATCCGTTTCATCGTCAAACAACGTATTGGTGTCAAGGGTTCCAAAGCTATAGCCAGGCGCGCGGTGCAAATCAAGCACAAGACCCAACCCGTACTTTTCACACCATTCCAGGCACTTATCGATATAGTGCAAGCCTTCTTCCAGGTAGACGCCAGGGTGAAGGTCGCTTTCAATCACTGGATAGTCGAGAGGTAAGCGAACATGATCCATGCCCCACGACGCGATGCGTTCAATATCCTCCTCGCGGATAAAGGTATCAAAATGCTCTTTGCTTGCTTGCCAGTATTGCGAGATCCATCCTCCAAGGTTGACGCCAGACATGAATTCTGAGGGCATGAACTCCCTTCCTTTCACGTTGAGACTGAGGTTGGAATGTTCTGATGATGGCGCTTACAAACACAATACCACAGGATCTTGCCAAGTGGGGATTGCCATTGGCAAACGAATCTTGCTCATCTATCATATCATTTGGGGACAAGTCAAGTTGAAATGCGGTTTTATGGACTATCCGGCCGCTCGCTGGGAGGGCTGGGCATGCATGACAATGCTCGTCGCCGACGACCGTTGTTCTGGTTTTTGTTGGCCATCGTGATCGTCGGTAACTTGCTCATCGTAGACAACCTGTTCGACGCGCTAAACATTCACCGCATGGCGGATCCCGTCGCGTATTTCGAGTTGATTATCATATCGATGTTCATTGCGCCATGGGTTGTGAAAATGCCAAGCGGTGCTTCGTGGCGCCCGGGACTCCCGTTTTTGATGCTTAGCATTTTTATGGCCAACCCCGTGTTTACGGCGCTTGTCGCGTTGCCGAGCCTGACAATGATCACAGCACGCGAGCGGGCGAAGTGGTGGAAGTACCCGCAGACGTACGCCCATGTCGGTCTTGGCCTATATGTTGCTGCACAGGTCTATTGGCGGCTGACCGACGCCTTGGCTCCGTCGATATTCGGCCGAGCTTTGGCGGCGTTCCTCGCACTGGCGGTACATCTTGCTGTCAATCGCCTGGTATCGGCGATGATCGTAGCACTGCGCGAAGGGCGCACACTTTGGGAACAACTTGGCAAAGTCGTTCGCGAGTTGCACTGGGGATATTTCAGTACATATCTCATGATATTAATTGTCGCGCTCATTCCACAGGGTTTACGCACAGTCGGAATTGCGCTCGCAGCCGTCCTCCAGCTCTCCAGCTTTGCGGCGGTTGCACGCTATACAAGGATTGAAAAGTTGCAAAAGTCCTTGACGACCGACGGGCTAACTGGGGCAGAGAATCGTTATGCGTGGGAATGGCTTTGTAGCCATGCAGGTGATGCTCCTTTTGTCGGCTGCGTGGCCGTGATCGATCTCGACAACTTTAAGCTGATCAATGACAAATATGGCCACTTTAAAGGAGATCAGATTCTGCAAGCGCTCGCTGAGGCGTTAGGGCAAACGCTTGCCAAGTCGGCGAGGTTATTCCGGGTTGGTGGGGACGAATGGGTGATTGTCGATACGCGAGTGGGCGATCCTGACGTTCTTATGCAGTCTGTACGCAGGGCGGAGACACACCTGGCGCTCGTGGCGAAACCGGGAGATCCGGTTGTCGAGTTAAGCGTGGGCATCGCGGTGGGACCTACCGACGGGACGGATCTGCCCGCCCTCTTCCGCACGGCCGATGCTCGCATGTATGAAGCGAAACGAGCGCGGCGCGTTTCGGTGACTGGGCTTGACGTCACGGTGCCAGAAGCCGTGCTGAGCCTGGTCGTCGCCATTGAATCGAAAGATTCCTATACGGCTGGGCATAGCTTGCGAGTTGCGTTTTACGCTCTGCGGTTGGCCGAGTCATTGGGCGTTGATTCGCGGGGGCGCAAAGCGTTGTTTCGAGCTGGCCTCGTGCATGATGTTGGTAAGATTGCAATACCGGACGCCGTGTTGAACAAACCGGATCGTTTGGAGCCTGAAGAGTTGCTCATCATTCGTAAACATCCGGAGATTGGACATAGCATGTGTGCCAAGCTGGCGTTTCGAGAGGAAGAACTGCAGGTCATAAGGCATCATCACGAACGATGGGATGGTACGGGATATCCGGACGGTTTGGCCGGAGAACAGATTCCGTTTTTTGCGCGCCTTACGGCAGTGGCCGACGTGTACGACGCCTTGACGTCAGCGAGATCGTACCGTCGGGCCTGGACGCATCAGGAAGCCATGAACTATCTTGCAGACAATCGGGGGCTTGCCTTTGATCCGGTGTGTGTCGACGCCTGGTTGCAGCTATGTGAAGATGGCCCTCTGCATGAACAGTTCCCTGATTGGGTGGGAAGCGGTGGCATTGACGTGCTCTCGCGTTACGCTATGGTGCAGTCCGCGAAAGAAGCGGGGGCGGCGCAATCGGCCCATGTGTAAAGCCGGCTGGCCGCCCTGCGATTACGGGGAGGTTGCAGAATTCGACTTCGTACTCTTGACAAACTGGGTTGCCAAATCGCCTGCGAGGATTTCTCCTGCGAGTTCATGACCCAGTGTGTTCGGGTGCCAAGCGTCGGCGCTGTACTGATTGATGGATTGATGGTGCGATGCGAGGTATTGTTTCATTTGCGTAAACAGATCGAAGACGTAGACATGTTGACTGTGGAAGCTTCGCGCGAGTGAAACCTCGATGTTAATCAAGTTGGCCTCGGATTGGACATCATGACCGTACGACGCGCCTGTCGGCGGCGGCGTCACGACGATCACGTCCGCATTTGCCTTGAGCGCCAGGCTAATTTCGTCTTGAATGGCCTTTTTAAACGCTGGTATCGGCGTCTTGTTCGCGATGTCGTCCAGCATTCCCCACGATATCACCACCACGCGCGGTCGCAGTGCCGCAAGGAAACCAGGGTACTTCGCAGCCATTTGTGTTGGGCCGTCGCCTTCAATCGATTTATTGACGAATGCAAAGGAGACAGGGCCTTCGTCAGTCAACGTTTGAAATGCCCTGGCGAGGTATCCGCCACCCGTTTTGTCGTCCCATCCGTGCGCGACCGATCCCCCCACCGCCATGACGGTGATTGGCTGGGCAGTTGGACCCGTGAAGGCTGGTTTTGGATTGCCTGTTGTGTTCAGCGTTGTAGTCGGTTGCGTCGCGTGCACGCGCGTCGATGGCGCCGCCTGCTGGGAAGTCCCACAACCCGTCAAAGACGCACAGATAACCCCTGTCAACGCGACTACAACGGCCGTAAAGCGCGCGTTATGCCGTTGTTTCATTGGCTTCGTCCCATCTGTTGGATTTCCATCTATTATAGCGCGCTGGTCGGAAATCGATCTTCGTTTTCGATAAATAATGTTGTACGATTTACGCGGTTGTCGTTTGTGAATGTTTCGATGGAATGACGACAGGGGACGCAACAGGAAGCTTCGACATCATATCGCGGACGAGCAGTTGTGCAGCCAGAGCGTGGCCGTTTGCATTTGGATGCCAACCGTCGCCCATGTACGAGACAATGCTTTCATGATGAGCCGACAGATACTGCTTCATCTGATCGAATACGTTAAATACGTACACGTTGGGGCTATGGAAGCTGTCTGCCACTTGTATCTCGCTGTTCATCAGGTTTTGTTGTGCCACGCGGTAGGTGGTATACGAGGCTTTTGAAACCGGTGTCGTGACAAGCAGCACGCTTGCATGGTGCGCAAGTGCTTCGCTGATTTGCCAGCGAATCTCACCGTCGTACACGGCGAACGGGGTTTTTTGCGCCAAGTCGTCGAGTCCTCCCCATGCGATCACGACAAAATTCGGCCGGTATGTATCCAACCAGTCGACGTACGAGTCGCGGATGGTCAGGACGCCGCGGCCCGGTTGTGCCTTGTCGATGACTTCGTAGGTGGTTGGCGTCAGGACGGACATGGCGTCAAACGCACGTTGAAGGTAGCCGCCCTCTTGTGGATTGTCCTTCCACCCGCGTGCGACGGATGATCCAATGATGAGAACGCGCATGGCCTCCGCGTTGTTAGGGGCGGCAGGTGCCGTTGCATTCGATGCGGAAGGACCTGATGGGAGGGATGCCGACGCATGCTCAGGTGGCGTCGACGAAGGCTCGGCAGCATGCACAAGACGCATGGGCGCCAGGATTGCGAAGGCCATAAGGCCAGTGGTCAATGCCCAATTCCGAAATGTCTGCTTCATGCTCAAGTGCCTCCTGCGCAGCGGGATCGCGCTTAGGTTACCTTACCTAAGCATTAGGTTGACACAACTGTCTCAAATTCGGATTAAAATTGTGTTTTTACGTCGAAAGTTCATCTCGCGAATTTCGATTGATCTTGCCTGCACGTCGTATTGTGGCACATGGACCTGGATCCAATGTAAACTTGGTGTATCGTTTTTGATAAAACTTTGATGTTTTTCAACGGCAATTCAATGTCCATCCCATATACTCGGTTCGTCATACGTCTCGGCAGGCGGAAGGAGGGGGTTCAACTGAAAAAGCCGCACCTGTATGAGATTGATCTGATGCGTGCATGTATTATCCTGGGGGTTATCTGCGTTCACGTCTTGTCTGGTTTTAACGTAAAAACACCAGCGAATTCGGGCCTGAATATCGCCTCTGGCATTCTTATCATGACGTTTCACTTTACCCGTGAAGCCTTTATGTTTATCACCGGTCTCGTATTGTTTTACACCTATTACGACCGTTCGTTTTCGGTCTTGTCATTTTGGCGCAAGCGTCTGCTCCTGATTGCCATTCCTTATGTGGCGTGGACCACCATTTACATTTTGTTTGAGGGCACGTATCTGACAAAGTTCCAATGGACGCGCTCATACTTGATACATGAATTTACCGGCGGGTTGCTCACCGCCAATCAGTTCTTCATGTATTTTCTGCTCGTGTCCATGCAACTCTATGTTCTGTTTCCTTTGATGGTACGCTTCATGCGTCGCTTTGAGCGTTTCCATGTGTGGATATTCGCTGTTAGCTTTGCACTTGAAATCGCCATTATGATTTGGAATCAGGCATCATTGCAGTTTGTGAATATTTATCAATTGCCTGCGTGGCTTGGCGACCTTGTCCGCTATCGCGATCGCATTATCTTTACGTACGAATTCTGGTTTATAGCGGGTGCCTTGATGGCTATTCATTATACAAAAATTAAGGCTTGGGCTCTCAGCCATGCGCGAATGGTTGTTGCCGTGCTGTGCGGCGCTTGGCTCGCGTTGTTTGGATTCTACTTTCTCAATCGTTTTGCGTTTGCGCTCGTCGGTCAGCGCGTTCTTGATACGTTGCAACCCATCATGGTTCCCTATAGTCTCGTGGTCGCGCTCGTTCTTTGGTTGCTTGGACTCAAGTGGCAGAACGTGAGTAAAGAGCCGAATATGCACGCCGTGAGCAAAGTGATTCGCTTCTTTGGTGGCGTCAGCTTTGGTATCTTCTTAATTCACCCTATCGCTTTGCATTTTGTTGATAAGTTGAGCCAGCTCGTCCGCGGGCCCTTGGCTGTACACTTTGCATTCGTCCCGCTGTGGATTGCCTTGACGTATGTGTTGTCGGGCGGGGCAGCGTACTGTATCGGCAAGATTCCGTATCTCGGGTATATCGTCGGTGAAAAGGCCAATTGGCCGCGCGTGCAAAAGAGCCGTCCAGTATCTAATGTCGTTTGATTTGACCTTGTTTTTAGCCGCATCGAATCGGCAAATTTCACGTTTGCCACCGGCAAACAGAATGAGGTGTTCCATCATGTCCAGACTACTACGAGCTTTAGATGACGCACTGCAAAACGACGGTGTGGCCAAGGTCTTTGACCTGGAGCGTTGGCACGACGCAGGTCAATTAAAGGCAGACATCGCAGCGGCAAGGGCAACCCTGTTTCGGATGGGGGTCGCCTCTGGCGAGCAGGTGATGGTTGCTGTGCCCAACTCGTACGCGTTCGTCGTTAGCTATTTAGCCTGTTTGTACCATGGAGCGGTGGTGGTACCCATCAATCCGGAGACCCCAGCAGCCGAACTGTCGCGTGTCATGGAACGGTTCACAGCGCAGGCGGCGCTCGTCGTGGCAGGAGCGAGCGACGCCTGGGCTGGCGAACTTGAAGCCTCTGGCTTCGTAAAGTGCGAAACCAATCATACAGACGGTCTATCCCGGCTTTCGGTTCAATCTTGGTCTTCACAAAAAGCAGAGCCTTGTCTGAGCGCGATGGAGGAGCCGTCCGACGACACGCCAGCTGTGCTGATGTTTACGTCCGGCACGACCGGCAAGCCCAAAGGTGTGTTGTTACAACACCGTCACTTGTTCGCCGCCGCAAACAACGTGATCGGCAGTCACGAATTGAGCGAGCGAGATGTGGCGTACTGCATCTTGCCATTGTTCCACATCAATGCACAGGTCATTGTTCTGCTCTCGACAATCCTGTCGGGGGGACGCGTGGTGATGCGCGACAAGTTCCACGCGTCGTCGTTCTGGGAGGATATTCGGCGGCACGGCGTGACCTGGGTGTCGTGCGTACCAACGATTCTCTCTATCCTCACAAAGTTGAATGCGTCGAAGGAAGAGGCAAAGCGCCTGCGCTTTTTCCGATCCGCATCGGCGCCGCTCACGCCAGCGATTGGAGCGAGGATCGAAGCGATGTACGACGTGCCGGTGATCGAGTCGTATGGCATGACCGAAGCAGCAGGACAAATTTGCGTGAATCCTCTTCCACCAGGCGTCCGTAAATCCGGATCGGTTGGCAAGCCCTATGGGCTGTCACTCGCGATTGTCGATGCAGACCATCGGCCGCTACCGGCATATGAGTTGGGCGAGATTGCAATTCGAGGCAACAACGTCATCGAAGCGTATGTCGGGATGGAACCTTCCCCAGACGAGGGGTATGGCGAAGGATGGATCTACACGGGCGATCTCGGCTATCAGGATGAGGACGGGTATGTCTATATCACAGGGCGCGCGAAGGAAATTATCAATCGTGCCGGTGAGAAGCTCAGTCCGCGGGAGATTGAGGATGTGCTAAATGCGCATGAGGACGTGGCGAGATCGGCCGTTGTAGGATTGCCTGACGCGATGTACGGGGAGCGTGTTGTCGCTTGGGTCGTGCCACAAGATCCGGATCGAGTGCAGGCCGAGGCGTTGCGGGAGAGTTTGCATGAACTCTGCGCAACACATTTGGCAAAGCACAAGTGCCCGTCGCAAATCGTGATCGCCAGATCGCTCCCAGTCAACGCGACGGGGAAGGTACAAAAGCATATCTTGCGCGAGATTGAACCGCGCGATATGCTGGCATAGCCGTTTAGAGCCACGTCTGGGGAGGACGAGGCGGAGACTGCTCAAGGGCGTTAAGTGGCTTTGCATTCGCTCGTTCAGTGCGATCCGCCTCTGACCGGAGAGCCTCTATCTTTCGATTGACATCCTCCATGGCGGCACCGATGCTCTCTAGTTGGCGCTGCATGGCGGCGAGTTCCTCCAATCGCCGATTTGCCTCTTTCAATTCCCTATAGAGTTGGGCAGTCGTATTGGGCGTTGCCGCCGGTTTGCGAGAAGGACGCACTGGCGGTTTGGATGGCGGCTTCTGCACTGTCGGTGCTTGTTGGATCTTGTTTTTTCTTGCGGTTGCAGGCTGGCGAAGCAGTTGGCGACCGCTGTTTTTTTCAGAATGCGTCGCGGTGGTTGTTTGTTCACTTGGTTGTGCCTTCACTGTGCGTTCTGCCTCGTAGTAGGCGCGCAAAAGCATCGGCAGCCAGCGCAGCCGTTCCAGTCTGATTCGCCTCATACGTCTCCCTCCTCTGTACACCTTATGCAGAGTCCGCGTATGTTGCATGGGCCGCCGTCGCTTGCGGCACAAAGGTTCCGTTGGATTTGCAGCTTTCAACGTATGAATACGGGACGAGCTTCAAGCAAATTTAGAATCATCCTTGTTACAGTATTGGTGATGAATGGTCAGTCTGAGGAGGACGTAGATGAAGAACGCAAGAAAGTGGATATCACCGGCCATCGGCGCAGCTGCAGGTGCGGTCATCGTCGGGGGCGTCTGGTTTGGAACATATATCGTCCATGGATCTGGTTCCGTGATCGCGATGGTAGGTGGGAAACCAATCACGCGTTCCGCATTGCTCGCCGAGACGCAAGCCTACGCGGGCGCATCCATGTTGGAGGAGTTGATTTCTAACCAACTGATTCAGGATGCGGCTGCGAAGAAGAACATCACGGCCACGCAATCGGAAATCAACCAGCAATTGGCCGCACTCGAAGCTCAAAATGGCATTACTTCCGATTCCGAATTGACGTCGGTTCTCGCGCAGAATCATATGACGAAAGCGCAATTGCTTGATCAGATTCGCGTTTCGGTTCTCGAGCAGAAGCTGGCCGAATCCAAGGTCAATGTAACGGACGAAGAGATCCAGAATTACTACAAGCAGAACAAGTCGTCGTTTGCCGTTCCCGAGACACGTGCGCTATCTGATATCGTCGTGGCGACGAAGGCGAAGGCAGAGCAGATTGAAAATGATTTGCGGCAAGGGAAGTCATTCGCACAACTTGCCAAAGCGTATTCCACCGACTCATCGACGAAGGCCAAGGGGGGAGCTATGGGGACGTTTTCCGAAGCCGAACTCTCAGCTTCGGAACCGGCCATCGCGACGGCCGCTTTTAAGCTGGCCAAGGGTCAGGTCAGTCAGCCCATCGCGGTAAGCGGTAGCTATGAGATTGTGCAATGTACGGCCGTAAACCCGGCGCATACGCCGTCATTAGCAGAAGAACGTTCGGCCATCATTCAGGACATCAAGCAACAGAACGCGGAGTCCGAGCCTCAATTGGTCGCCCAGCTCATCAAGTCGGACAAGGTGAATATTCTGGATCCGACTTATTCGAGTGTATTGACCCAGTTGGAGAATCCCACCACGACTTCGACTTCGTCGTCAGGGTACTAAAGGATACGCCAAAGCTATGAAGCATAAGGGGCTGTTCCAAACCGATACGTGGAACAGCCCCTCTCGATTTTGCCGCAAAATCGTCAGGCTCTTGGCGTTTGACTTTTCGCGAGCACCGAAAACAGCTGCCAGAGTGCTCCGAGCCCTACCACGCCATAGACGAAACGCGAAAGGGTGGTGGTTCCAAACAATGCGTCAACGACGTTCACGTTTGCAAACCCGATGAGTCCCCAGTTCAAACCGCCAATGATGATAAGCGCCCAAGCGATCCAGTCGATCGCGCTCCAACGCATGGGTACACCCCCCAACTAGTTCAGCGCCGCACAAGCATAGCGTGATCGAGACCGTTCGTTTGTATGCAATGGGAATCTTCGGATAGCATGACTTAGCTATGGCGGTTGCACGAAGATGCGACTATACTTATGTCTGAATCTTTATGCAGAGTTTCGAACCGTGGCGGGGGCTTTTATAGAGAAATAAGAAGACATCCATGACAGGAGTGGAGAATGTGGCTCAGGACATGACAACGATACCGACGCGGGTCGATGCGCACGTCGAGATCGATGCCCTACATCATCTGCGCATCGGCGGCTGCGATGCTGTGGAATTGGTCAACAGCTACGGAACACCGCTTATCGTCTACGACGAGGACGTCATGCGTCGCACGATTCGCGCATTCCACAACGTCTTTCGCGAGGCGGGGGTACCGTATCAAATTTCGTATGCGAGTAAAGCGTTCTGCACGTTGGCCATGTGTCAACTGGTCTATGAGGAAGGGTGTGGCATCGACGTCGTGTCCGGCGGCGAGTTACACACGGCGCTGAGTGCAGGCGTACCCGCAAAGGCTATCCACATGCACGGCAACAACAAGACCGTCGAGGAATTGCGCTACGCACTCGAGGCGGAAATCGGAGCCATCATCGTCGACAACTTCTACGAACTCCATTTGCTCGATGAACTGACCCGTGAGTACGGGCGCGAAGTCGACGTCTTACTCCGCGTGGCGCCTGGCGTCGAAGCGCATACGCACGATTTTATTGCGACTGGTCGGCAGGACAGCAAGTTTGGTTTCGACCTCGCAAGCGGGCAAGTGCAAACGGCGCTTCGCCAGTTGACAGACTTACCATTTCTGCGCTGTGTCGGTGTGCATGCGCATATCGGCTCACAAATCTTCGATATCGAAGGCTTTCAGTTGATGATTGAACGTCTGGCGGAAGTTTATCAGTACGGGCTGCAAAAGCTGGGGCTGCCTTTCCGCATTCTCAATGTCGGCGGGGGTTTTGGCATTCAGTATACCGACGAGGATGCGCCGCCGACGACCGAAATATTGGCGGCCGTGATCGACGCCGTCAAGATGGCCTTTGGCAGCCGCCACATGCCAGTGCCGACCATCTGGATTGAGCCAGGGCGGAGCATCGCGGGCCCGGCGGGAGTGACCCTCTACCGCGTGGGCAGCCAAAAGCAGATCCCTGGTGTTCGCAATTATCTCGCGATCGACGGTGGTATGACCGACAATCCCCGGCTGGCCTTATACGGTGCGAAATATCATGCGGTCTATGCCAACCGCGCCGATGCTGCACCGGAAGACACTTGGTCGATTGCAGGGAAGTGTTGTGAAAGCGGCGATATGCTCATTTGGGATGCAGCGTTACCCAATCCGCAACCGGGAGATATCCTCGCCGTCTTTGCGACAGGGGCATACACCTACTCGATGGCGAGCCATTATAACCGCATTCCCAAACCCGCGGTCGTATTTGTCCGCGACGGTAGCGCGGAACTCGTCGTCCAACGCGAGACTTGGGCTGACTTAGTGCGTCGGGACTTACCGTTACCAAAGCGCACATGACAGAATTTCCGGCTTTTGCATACGGGCGATCCCGCTGTCTCTGTCCGCAAGTGATATACTTGTGGGTGGAGATAAGGTTCGCGCCGTTTGCGAAAGGGGATATTTCTGGTGACTACGAAAGCGTTTGAAAGCCTACTTGCATTGATTACAGAGACCTCAACCAATTTGCCCCCAGACGTTCGCCGCGCCATTAAACGAGCGCAGCTTGAAGAAGAACTTGGCACCCGCGCGTCCATCGCGCTCAATACCATCGTCGACAACATCGTGTCGGCGGAGGAAGATGTCCAACCCATTTGTCAGGATACAGGCATGCCCACGTTTATCGTGCATTGCCCTGTGGGATTCAACCAGATTGCATTTGAGCGCGAGATCGAAGCTGCGGTGCGCGAAGCGACAAAGCTGGGGAAACTGCGCCCAAATTCGGTCGATCCGCTGACCGGAAAGAATACGGGTGATAACCTTGGCGAAGGCACGCCGGTCGTTCATTTTCACCAATGGGAGCGCGACGAGGTAGAAGTGAAGTTAATTCTCAAAGGCGGCGGCTGTGAAAACAAAAACATTCAATACGCCTTGCCGACGGAATTGCCAGGCCTTGGGCGTGCCGGGCGCGATCTCGATGGCATTCGCAAGTGTATATTGCACGCGGTCTACCAAGCGCAAGGACAGGGTTGCAGTGCTGGTTTCATCGGCGTCGGTATCGGCGGCGACCGGACAACCGGATACGAGTTGGCGAAGGAGCAGTTGTTCCGCTCACTTGATGACGTCAATCCAAATCCCCAGCTTGCCGAGCTGGAGGATTACATTCTGGACAAGGCAAATCAGCTTGAGATTGGTACGATGGGCTTTGGCGGTAAGGTGACGTTGCTTGGTTGCAAAATTGGCGTGCGCAATCGCATTCCAGCGAGCTTCTACGTCTCTGTCGCCTATAACTGTTGGGCATTCCGCCGGCTTGGCGTCGTTCTCGACCCGGCGACGGGCGAGATTCGGCACTGGTTGTACAGGGATAACGAAGAGAAGTTGGAGCGGCCGACCCATGCGTTCGCCACGGACAGCGCGATTGTCCTTGAAGCGCCCATCAGCGAGGAGCAAATCCGCAAGTTAAAGGTCGGCGACGTCGTGTTAATCCGCGGCGAAATGCATACTGGCCGCGACGAGATTCACAAGTACTTGATGAAGCACGATGCACCTGTCGATCTTAACGGCGGTGTCTTGTACCATTGTGGTCCCGTCATGCTGAAGGACGATGATGGTACTTGGCATGTTAAGGCGGCCGGGCCGACGACGAGTTCTCGCGAGGAGCCATATCAAGCGGACATCATTGAGAAGTTCGGCATTCGCGCCGTTATTGGCAAAGGCGGTATGGGGGAAAAGACCTTGCAGGGGCTCAAAAAGTCCGGTGCCGTCTACCTCAATGCGATTGGTGGTGCGGCACAGTACTACGCGAAGTGTGTCAAACGGGTCAATGGCGTCGACTTTCTGGAGCAATTTGGGGTGCCGGAGGCGATGTGGCATTTGGAAGTCGAAGGCTTCCCAGCCATCGTCACAATGGATGCCCATGGCAACAGCTTGCATAAGGACGTTGCGGATGAATCGCTTGTGAAACTGGAGGATCTGAAAGAGCCAGTATTCGTATAAGTCCTTTGCTCCTATATCCCTTGGCATCGGCAAGGCGGACGATATCTCCCGTTCGCCTTGCCGTTTATTTGTCAAGGTGAAAGCTTCACATTGATTGGCGGAGAACATGGATCGTCGGCATCTTCAGCTACACGGACGGATAAGACACGTAACGATGTGGCTATAAGGGAAATGATCGTCGTATTCAAAAAACAAAAAGAGTTTCCCTCGTGAAAAATTTTTACCCATATCCAAAATGTTGAGGCACGTTTTCGGTGGAAGGGTATATAATATAACCAGAAAGTTTCCCGAGACTAAAACTGTTGCACATATACAACAAGTGTGGCCCATCAGACCCATTCGGGGAGAAGGAGGAATATCCGTGAGCGTATCGACTTCGCATGTTGAACGGGAGAGCAAGGCGGTTGCTGCAGCCCGGGCGTCTCTCGATCAGCGGCGACGAGGATTGCGCGCGTTGCTCCCGTTCTTGGGACCGGCGTTCGTCGCGGCTGTCGCCTATGTGGATCCTGGTAACTATGCGACCAATATACAAAGCGGGTCCGAATTCGGCTACAAATTGCTGTGGGTCGTGATTCTCGCCAATCTTATGGCGATGTTAATTCAGAACATGTCAGCAAAGCTCGGCATTGCAACGGGCAGGAGCTTGCCGGAGATGTGCAGGGACCATTTTCCTGCCTGGCTAACCTACGTCATGTGGGGATTTTCTGAAGTTGCAGCCATGGCAACAGATATTGCTGAGTTTTTGGGGGCAACGCTGGGCTTGAATTTGCTGTTTCATATACCGATGATCATCGGAACCCTTTTAACCGGCGTTGTCACGTATTTCATCCTCATGCTTGAACGTTTTGGCTTTCGGCCGCTCGAAAAGTTTATCACGGCCTTTGTCGTCGTCATTGCGCTGTGTTATGTCGTTGAGACGGCATTTGCACGGCCCAATTGGGGAGCCATTGCTTATCACAGCTTGGTGCCGTGGCTCGGCAATCAAAATGCCATTCTGTTGTGCGTTGGCGTGATCGGCGCAACGGTGATGCCACATGCGGTCTACCTGCACTCAGGTTTAACGCAACGCCGCATTGTTGCACGCAACGCAGATGAGAAGCGAAAGATTGCGCGATTTAACACGAAAGAAGTCGTGATCGCCATGTCGCTCGCAGGGTTCGTCAACTTGTCCATGATGTTTATGGCGGCATCCGTATTTCATGGCACAGGTCATGTTGGTGTTGCAGACATCGGGACGGCATACAAGACGTTGACGCCGCTGCTTGGTTCGGCAGCCGCAGCCGTCTTTCTCATTTCCTTGCTGGCGTCCGGTTTTTCCAGTTCTGCCGTAGGCACGATGGCTGGCCAGGTGATTATGCAAGGGTTTGTCGGATTCTCCATCCCTCTCTGGGTGCGGCGCGTGGTGACCATGTTGCCAACCGTCATCATTGTTGCCCTCGGTGTCAATCCGACGCAGACTCTCGTGTTGAGTCAGGTCATCTTGAGTGTCGTGTTGCCGATGCCCATCGTCGCGCTCGTCTATTTCACAAGTAAGCCGTCCATCATGGGCAATCTCGTCAATCGTCGCCTAACCAGCGTACTCGCCGTCGTGTGCGCCGTCGTGATTGTCGTGCTTAATGCGATTCTGCTCTATTTGTCCTTCGGCGGCGCGTTGTAATAGCCCCAATAGCCGCCTATGCCCGGCGCAGTACGCGACGGCGCAAGGCGCGGGCGATGTCACGATATGGTGCGAGGTCCTCGCGGCGCAATTGCCAAAGAGCGCGACTATCCCGTTTGGCTGTACGGTGGTACCAAGCCACGTACAGCGCAAGCTCGAAGATATACGAAATGGTCGACGCGATGGAAGCCCCATACATGCCTAACAGTGGGATTAAGCCAAGGCAGATGAGTGCGTTCGCCGCGATCACGCAAAGATTCACCCACATCAGTGTCAAAGGCTTGCCTTGGGCATTCGTGAAATACTGCGAGATCACATTTGCTGTCGCCTTTAAGACGAGGCCTGGCAGCAGTACATAAAATGGCCCGATAGCATGGCCGTATTTGCTCCAACTGTAAATCGCAACGAGTAAGGGCATGCCGACTGCCAAAACGATGGCTCCGAGCGTCGAAGTGATCAAGGTCTGGCGTGCCGCGCGTTCGGTGATGGCACCCGCGTCATCGGTTGTCGCCGCGGTCACGCGGTGAAACACCATGGTGGAAATGGTCTGCGTCAGTGTGTTCAGGATCTCTGCGGCCGCCACGGCCACACCGTAAATGGAGATGATGGTTGCACTGTGCGTCGTCAGAAGCATCCAAAAGTCTGTTCGATAATTGACATAACCTGTGACAATGGCCAACGACGATGCCGTGCCATAACTGTATAAGCCACGCCACTCCACGCTTGACCAACGCCACTTGAGAACGTCTCGGAATCCCAGTGCACGATAGGCGACAAACAACGTCATGGCGACGCAGACAATCCACGACAGCAGCCAAATGCGGAATGTCCATAACAGCCGTAGGCTGTCCTTTAAATGTGGCTGGAAGCCAATGAAGACAAGATAACAAACGAGAAAAACGACCGCCTGAGCGATGTTTGCCCGGTTTAACCACGAGATCTCGCCGAGGGAGTTCAGTAGTTTCGAACTGTAGCCGAAAAGAAATGTCAGTGGCATTCCGAAAAGTGCAAACATGACGATCAGCGATGGATGGGTGAACCAAGCCACCAAGGCCGCCACAATCCACACGAGGATGCTAAAGGCGTACATGACGAGATTGCCCATTTGCACGATACGCGCCTTGTCATCGGGGCGCCTGGGCAATGCGTAAGAAAAGTAGTTCGTATAGCCGCCAGAGAAGGACTGCCCGAGCGTTGCGATGGTGGTCGACAACTGGAATTCACCGCGGCTGGCTGTCGGCAAGTAACGAGCGGCAATCGCGCTGTTGAGAAACGTTAGGGCGGATGAAGCCCCGCGGTAGACAAAGCTGTATAGGGTCAACTTCCGTTCGCTCACGGTTTTGCACTCCGTCCATCTGTCGTTTGTTTCGACAATCTTCCACAACCAGTTTACTGTACCATGAATCATGCCGAGAATGGTGATTTTCGAGCCGTCGCAAACGTTGGATTGTTATGGTAGGATGGTGTTCAAGTTTTCGCAAAAGGTACGGCGGATAAGGAGGAGCGCACGCGATGCTGCGGGCTGTAGATTTAATTGACAAAAAGCGCAGAGGCTCGGCCTTATCGGACGAGGAACTTGCATTCCTGGTAAAAGGCTATCTGGCCGGAGACGTTCCCGATTACCAAATGAGTGCGTGGCTTATGGCGGTCGCGTTTCACGGCATGAGTGACGCGGAGTTGAGCGCGTTTACCGCATGTCTGGCACAATCCGGCGAAACCCTCGACCTATCGATCGTCCCCGGTGTGAAGGTCGATAAACACAGCACTGGCGGGGTTGGCGATAAGACTACCATCGTCATTGCCCCGCTGCTTGCCGCATTGGGTGTGCCGATGATCAAAATGTCGGGACGCGGTCTTGGCCATACGGGCGGTACCATCGACAAGCTCGAATCCATCCCAGGCTTTCGCACCGATTTGACGATCCCGGAAATGATTGCACAAGTGGAGCGTATTGGTGTGGCGCTGGCAGGACAGACCGCGGAACTGGCGCCAGCCGACAAGCGAATCTACGCATTGCGCGATGTGACAGCCACTGTCGAGTCGTTGCCACTCATCGCAAGCTCCGTCATGAGCAAGAAGCTGGCGAGCGGTGCCGACGCCATCGTTCTCGACGTCAAGGTGGGTGACGGCGCTTTTATGAAAACGCTGGCAGACGCGAAACGCCTGGCGCGGGCGATGGTCGAGATCGGCAATCGCGCTGGACGGCGCACCGTCGCCGTGCTGTCCAGTATGGAACAGCCTTTGGGGCAGGCCATCGGCAACGCGCTCGAAATCGCCGAAGCCATTGCCGTCTTGCGGGGCGAGGGGCCGCAGGATCTCACTGAGGTCTGCCTTGCGCTGGCTTCCGAAATGGCTGTGCTCGCCGGCGTGGCGGACGATGCAACACAGGCCAGGGAGATGTTGCAGGGCGCTATCGACGACGGGCGCGCCTTGGCCAAGTTGCGGGCGTGGGTTGCAGCCCAAGGCGGCGATGCAAAGATCGTGGACGATCCGGCGCGGTTGCCACAGGCCCCGGTCAAACAAGCTTGGACCGCGCCTCACGACGGATTTGTCCAGGAACTACCAGCACTCGCCTTCGGCTCGGCGGCGATGCGCCTTGGTGCAGGCCGATCGAAAAAGGACGACATTATCAATCCTGCCGTCGGCATCGTCGTCCACAAAAAAGCCGGCGACCGGGTCACTAGAGGCGAGCCCGTGTTCACCGTTCACGCCATCGACCAACCGTCGGCCCAAGCGTGTATCGACGAATTGACGCAAATCATTCGTCTCGCGGAGCAGCCAGTGCCCCCTTTGCCACTCTTGCTAGGCCGTGTGCAGGGTGGCGATGAAGACGCCGACGAGTTGCTTGCGGCGGCTCAGAGGGCGCGTAAGCACGCCTATGTACCGTATTCCGGCTTCGCGGTCGGCGCGGCATTGCGGCTTACAGATGGGCGAATCATCGAAGGAGCAAACATTGAAAACGCCTCGTATGGTCTGACAAACTGCGCTGAGCGCACCGCCATCTTTGCGGCTCTGGCCGCCGGGCGGGAAGCCCAAGCACGGCCCGGCATTGCCGAAATCGCCGTGGTTGCCGATGCACCCGAGCCCGTCTCGCCATGCGGCGCCTGTCGGCAGGTGATGGCAGAGTTTTGCCCACCGGAGACCCCGGTTGTCCTCGCCAATTTGCAGGGGGATGTCTTGCGAACCACGGTCGGTTCATTGTTACCAGGCGCCTTTGGAGCGGCGCAAATGGTCTACACACGTGTGGAGGAGGCGGATGTATGAGTAGAGAAGGGGATATGAGCAAGGGCGTTCGGGAGTTCGAAGAGAGCCTTAGGGCAAGTGAAGTTCGGGGGAAGCCCCGCGCTGAGATCGATCCGGCGTACCGCTGGAATCTTGAAGACATCTATGCCAGTGAGGCGGATTGGCAAAAGGATGCACAGCGCCTTCAGGCGTTGGTCCAAGCGTTCGCAAGTCGCCAGGGCACGCTGGGGAGATCCGCTGCCGATCTCTTGGCCGGGTTACAGAACCACGACGAGATCGGCATGGTCGCGGGAAAGTTATATGTGTATGCGAAGATGAAGCTCGATGAAGACACAGCGAACGGCGCGGCGCAGACCTTGTTCAATCAGG
Source organism: Alicyclobacillus hesperidum subsp. aegles (assembly GCF_027923525.1). NCBI lineage: Bacteria > Bacillati > Bacillota > Bacilli > Caryophanales > Alicyclobacillaceae > Alicyclobacillus > Alicyclobacillus hesperidum. The sequence goes on from NZ_BSBJ01000014.1 coordinate 64,273, forward strand.
CCATGTCCCTGCTCGTGCAGGCGAATGCCGCAACGTCGTTTTTTGTACCGGAGATTTTAAGCGTGGACGCGCATCAGCTGCAGGCGTTTGTCGACGCCACGCCCGAACTGCACGTGTATCGGTTTGCTCTCGAGGAAATTACGCGTCAGCGCGATCACGTCCTGTCCCCCGAAGCTGAGCAATTGCTTGCGCAGTTTGGCGAAGTGCTGGGTGCGCCTTCCGACATCTTTGAGATGTACAACAACGCCGACATGGTGTTTCCGACCATCGAGGATGAGCATGGGCAACCTGTCGAGATTACGCACGCGGTGTATCACGAGCTTTTGGAGCGAAAAGATCGCGACGTGCGCGAACGAGCCTTTACGGCGGTCTACGACACATACAAGCGGCATCGCAACACGATTGCGGCGGTGTATGCGGCAAACGTCAAGCGCAACGCGATCAACGCGCGCATCCGCAACTTCCCGTCGGCGCGTGCGGCGTCGCTCGATGCGGAGAACATCCCCGTCGCCGTGTACGACAACCTGATTCAAGCCGTCGGCGAGTCGCTTCCTGCCCTGACGAAATATCTGGAACTGCGCAAGCGCGTGCTCGGGGTCGACGAGTTACAGATGTGGGACTTGTTCGTACCCCTTGTCGCGGACGTCGACTGGAAAATTCCTTATGACGAAGCAAAGGCCATCGTGCTTGATGCCGTAAAAGTCTTTGGCGACACGTATCGCGACGCTGCCATGCACGGGCTGAACAGCCGCTGGGTCGACGTTTACGAGACGCGTGGCAAGCGCTCAGGAGGCTATTCCTGGGGCACGTATGGCACGCATCCCTACATTCTGTTGAATCACACCGACACAGTGCAGGATATGTTCACGCTTGCGCATGAGTTGGGCCATTCCATGCATAGCTACTTTTCGCGCAAGACGCAACCGTACGTGTACAGCGATTACACATTGTTCGTCGCCGAAGTTGCGTCAACGTGCAATGAGGCGATTCTCTACGACTATCTTGGGCGCATCATCGAAGATCCGGCGAAGCGCGCTTATCTCCTCAATCAGCAACTCGAAACCATTCGCGGTACGCTGTTGACACAGACGCTGTTTGCGGAGTTCGAAAAGATGACGCACGATCACGTCGAACAGGGCGGGGCCTTGACTGCCGACTGGCTCGACGAGACGTTTTACCAGCTCAACGTGAAGTATTACGGAGACGCCGTACATGTCAGCGACCGCACGGCGCACGGTTGGATGCGCATTCCGCATTTCTATTCGGCGTTTTACGTCTACAAGTACGCGACAGGCATTTCCGCCGCCATCGCGCTGTCGCGCAAAATCCTCGGCGAGGGACAACCTGCCGTGACGGCCTACTTAAACTTTTTGTCTGCGGGGAGTTCTGACACATCCATCGAATTGCTACGCAAGGCTGGCGTGGATATGACATCCCCGGAGCCGGTGCGCCAAGCATTGCTACAGTTTGAACAACTCGTGGACGAACTTGGGAAAGTGTTGTAAGAGGTAGAATGTCGAAAGGGGCACACAGATGGGGTGCCCCTCTTTTTCGTATATTTGGTTTGCTGGATTATGTAACGGGTTGCGTTTTCGGCAGATGAATGGAGACCACGGTCCCGCAATTGACTTCAGAGTTGACCGTGATACGACCGCGGTGTGCCTCGACGATGTGTTTGCTGACAAACATGCCAAGCCCTGTGCCAGACGGCTTTGTCGTATGGAATGGGCGAAACAGTTGGCGCGTATCGGCGATCCCGCAACCGTTATCGACAATCGAGATGTCGATATCAGCGCCGCGGTCTACCAGAAGCAGGTTGACCGTGCCGTTTGTGCGTCCTTCACAGGCGTGTACTGCGTTTTGCACTAAATTGATAAGCACCTGTTTAATGCGGCCTGGGCGAACCGTTGCAAATACAGACTCGGAGGGAACTGAACAGGTCAGCTCAACCCCGCATAAACTCGCCTCGGGCTGAAGAAAATGGCACACGGATTGTAACAGATGACAAACGTCGATGGATTGAAGCCATTCGTGATCGGGCCGCGACAGCCCCATGAAGTCCTCCAGCAGTTCCTGGATCCTATCCAATTCGCGAATGGTCAACTGCAAGTACGCCTTGTCTGTCTGCTCGCAACGTTCGCCAAACAACTGCAAAAAACCGCGGGCGGTCGTGAGCGGGTTGCGAATCTCGTGTGCGATGCCGGCACTGAGTTGCGCCAAGGCCGACACCTTTTCGAACTCCTGAAGTTTCGTTCGTAGGCGGTCGATCAAGGATCTTCCACGGTCGACAGGTGGTTGGCTTTGTAGGCTTGTCCAGATTTGCGCAACGCTGTATGCTATAGCGCTTGCCGTCTGCCTGACAAGGAGATTTGGCACGGCCGTTCGCGTCACCAACACGATGTTGCGAAGTCCGGAACCGTTCCCATCTGACACGCTTACCATTGCCACTTGCCAGCTATCCCGCCAAGGGTGTTCTTCCAGCCATACGACTTCGTTGCGCTGCGAACTCCGCCCTTTGTCCAGCGCTCCGGCCACGCAGGGAAATAGACTGCCTGGTGTCAACGACTCGAGTCGTTCGTCGACGGAGGCGGCCCTTTGTCTGCTTTCATTGACGGTTCGGTCAAGGATCACGCCATCCGCATCGAGCACCAGGCAGACGAGCGACTCTGGAAATGGGAAGTCTGCGACAAAGTCACGTACGACACCACAAAACGCCTCGTGTTCCACAAGTCTGCGCTCGAAGTCGAGAACGCGCGGGCGCCTGTTCCCCTCGTCTGCACAAGCGTGGTCGGACGTCTGCAGGACGTGCGTGTTCAATGCGACGTCTTCGAATCTGATACTTGCCGAAGCATAGCTCACCTTGATTAACCACCTTTTTGGATCGCACGCTCGTGTCAACAAATGTTTTGAAAACATTATGCTTTCCGTTCAATTTTTTGACAAGTGTATCGTGTGGAATTCATGCATATTCGACAAAGGTTGTCAGGATTCGCCTTGAAACTCGGCCGAAAATCCCGGTCTAGCGAGCGTCGCGCGCGGGCAACGGCGTAATGGATCGACTGGGGTGCGCATGTCGAGCTGTCACTTCATGGAGCTTAACAAACATCTCTTCGGCTCCGGCCAGCGCTTCTAAACCCGCTTCCGTAACGCCGCCTGGCACGCAGATTTGTTCGAGAACCCGCCCAAAGTCCATGCCTTGCTCAAGCATGGCTGCAAGACCAATCAACGTGTTGGTGACAAGCGACTGCGTTTCGGCATAGGGGATACCGCTGACACGACTGGCAGCCATGGCCCACGTTTGACACAGAAAAGCTAAGAACGCAGGACCGCAACTTGTGAGATCCGAACAGACGCGTACATCTGTATCGCGCACGACATAAGGCTGACCGATACGTGCAAGCCTACGTTCAACGGCTTGCGCAACGGCGCGCTCCACGTTATCGGGGTAGGTAATCAGCACCACACCCTTTTGCACCGATTGGGTAAGGCTTGGCACAATTTTAATTGGCGTGGCTGTGGTGAGCCGCTGCCAGCGGGCGAGATCGACCGTGCTAATTGTCGTGAGCAGCAACTGCTCCGCGGTCAGGTAAGGTCCCAGTTGCTCGGCGACGCGTTCGCCGTCGACAGCTTTTGTGCAGACGACGACCACGTCGGATAGCGCGGCGATTTGCTGTAATGTGTCACAGATGACAATCTGCGGACAGTTTGCCGCCACGGCCTCAGCCTTTGCGCGCGATCGGTTATATACGTAAACGGTCTCGCCGGACGTCTTTGCGAACGCCCTCGCCAACATGCCGCCCATGTGGCCTGTGCCGATGATTCCGATGGTCATGTGCCGCCACCTCCGATGCGATCTCGCTTTTGTCATTCATATTCGGCAAGCTCGGCCGATAGTCCGGACGGCCCTGCGGCGGGCACCTGGTTCACCGAAACAGCTAAAGTACTTTTGGCATAGGAAGTGGTCTGGTACAATACAACTGCGAACACAACACCCGTGCAAAGAGACAAGCAGGAGATGGGAGGTCTTTTCTGTGCCAAAACGAACGATTGAGGACGTCGCATGGCGCGGTAAGCGCGCGTTAGTTCGTGTCGATTTCAACGTCCCGATGAACGATGGGGGCGAAATCACAGACGATACGCGCATTCGCGCCGCACTGCCGACGATTACATACCTATCTGATCACGGCGCTCGCGTCATCCTCATGAGCCACCTTGGCCGGCCGAAAGGCGAGCGGAGCGAAAAGTATTCCTTGGCTCCCGTGGCTCGTCACTTACAGTCGCTGTTGCCAGATAAATCAGTGTCGTTCTGCCCGGATGCGATTGGCGAGACTGCGGAACAAGCGGTCGCCGCGTTGGCCGACGGCGCCATTCTCGTTTTGGAGAATGTCCGTTTTTACGCTGGTGAAGAAAAGAACGACAAGGAACTCGCAAAGCAGTTGGCAGAACTCGGCGACGTGTTTGTGAACGACGCGTTTGGTACTGCGCACCGCGCACATGCGTCGACGGCGGGTATCGCGGATTATTTGCCGTGTGTTGCGGGCTTCTTGATGGAAAAAGAGGTCGGCGTGATGGGCAAGGCGCTCGCCAATCCGGAACACCCGTTTGTCGCCATCATTGGCGGTGCGAAGGTATCGGATAAAATCAGTGTGATTGAAAACCTTTTGCCCAAGGTCGATGCATTGCTCATCGGTGGGGGCATGGCGAACACGTTCCTCGCCGTGCAGGGTTATGACATGGGCAAGTCGCTCGTCGAGGCGGATGCGAAAGAGACGGCAGCGCGTCTGCTCGAACTTGCCAAACAGCACAACAGCCGTCTGTTGCTTCCGGTCGATGTCGTCGCCGCCAAGGCGTTTGCTGCTGATGCGGAGCATGCGGTGCGCAACGTGGATGCAGTGCAACCCGACGAGATGGCGCTCGATATTGGCCCGGAGACGGTAAAACAGTATCAGGCGGAAATTCGCAGCGCGAAAACGGTGATCTGGAACGGCCCGATGGGTGTGTTCGAGATGTCAGCCTTTGCGAAGGGTACGTTTGCGATTGCAGAAGCGATGACCGAAGCAGATGCAACGACCATCGTCGGCGGTGGCGACTCTGTGGCAGCCGTGGAACAGGCTGGGGTAGCGGACAAGATGTCGCACGTGTCGACGGGCGGCGGCGCTTCACTCGAATTTCTTGAAGGCAAGTTGTTGCCTGGGGTTGCGGTTATCGCAGAGAAGTGACTTCGCCCAGTTGAGGAAGGAGGCGCGTCCATGGCAAGAACACCTTTGCTCATGGGCAATTGGAAGATGTATAAAACGGTCGCCGAGGCGCGATCGTTCGCGGAATCGCTTGGGCAGCAATCGGCGGCGCTGGTCGACGGTGTCGAATATGCCATCTGTGCGCCTTACACAAGCTTGCACGTGTTGCGCGTGATGTTGCCCGCAAACGTGAAGGTTGGGGCGCAAAACGTGTATCCTCAAAAAGAAGGGGCGTATACGGGCGAGATCGCGCCGGGCATGCTTGCCGAATTCGGGACGCGTTTCGTCCTGGCTGGACATTCTGAGCGCCGCATGTTGTTTAACGAGTCGGATCAGATGGTCAACCACAAGGTTCGGGCCATCGCGGAAGCTGGCATGATCCCGGTGCTGTGTGTCGGCGAGAATTCTTCGCAGAAGCAAGACGGCATTACGAAGGAAGTTGTGACGGGGCAGGTGCAACAAGGTCTGGATGGCCTGTCACAAGAACAAGTCGCACAGGCCGTGATTGCCTACGAGCCCGTCTGGGCGATTGGCTCGGGCAAGACGGCGACCCCAGAGGACGCGCAGTACGTGGCGAGCGAGATTCGCGCACTGGTCGCGGATCTGTTCGGAGCAGAGGCGGCTACTTCGGTGCGCATTCTTTACGGCGGCAGTGTGAAGCCTGACAATATTGCGTCTTTTGTTCGCGAAGCAGACATCGACGGCGCGTTAGTCGGGGGAGCGAGCCTTGAACCGTCCTCGTTCGTCGAGATGGCGCAGGCACTGAAGGGGGTTATCTGATGGCGGATACGGCTTTTGCACGTCGATCCCGCCCGAGTGGCAAGGGACCGGTGGCGCTGATCATTTTGGATGGCTTCGGTCTCAATCCAGTGCACGAAGGTAACGCGGTGTATCTGGCCAAGACGCCAACGTTTGATCATCTTTGGCAGACATACCCTCACACGCAGCTACAGGCGAGCGGCGAAGCAGTCGGGCTACCGGAGGGCCAGTTCGGCAATTCGGAAGTCGGTCACTCAAACATTGGGGCTGGTCGCGTCCTGTATCAGGATTTGACCAAAATCACCAAGGCCATTCGCGATGGCGACTTTTATCAGAACGAGGTTCTCAAGCGGGCGATGAATGCCGCCGTTCGCAAGAACAAGACTTTGCACCTTTGTGGTCTGGTTTCGGATGGCGGTGTACACAGCCATATCGACCATCTGCTTGCGCTTTTGCGCATGGCTGCTGGCTTGAACGTCCAGAAAGTCGCAGTTCATGCGTTTCTGGACGGACGCGACACGTCGCCCAAGACCGGTGCAGGCTTTATCCGCCAAGTCGAATCGTTGATGGCCGATCTCGGCATCGGGCAGATTGCGACCGTCGTCGGCCGCTACTATGCGATGGATCGCGATCGCCGGTGGGAACGCGTCGCGAAGGCCTACAACGCGATGGTGCATGCGGAAGGCGAGCAAGCTGCAGACCTCGTGCAGGCAGTGGAAAAGAGCTATGCCAATGATGTCACCGACGAATTCGTGTTGCCCATTGTCCACGTCGATGCGCAAGGCAAACCGGTTGCAACCGTGGAGGACGGAGATTCGCTGATTTTCTTCAACTTCCGGCCGGATCGTGCCATTCAATTGTCGCAGGCGTTTACAGACAGCGAGTTTCATGGGTTCGATCGCGGCGCCAATCCACCGTCTGTGCACTTTGTTTCGATGACCAAGTACAGTGATACGGTGGGGGGCGAGATCGCATTCCCGCCTGACAGCCCGCATGACACATATGGCGAAGTGGTCTCGCGCGCGGGACTGACGCAATTGCGCATTGCCGAGACCGAGAAGTTCCCGCATGTGACGTTTTTCTTCTCGGGCGGCCAAGAGGCCGAATTTCCTGGCGAAGAGCGGATTCTCATTCCGTCGCCGAAGGTTGCCACCTACGACCTGAAACCGGAGATGAGCGCGTACGAAGTCGCCGATGCGGCGGCTAAGCGGATGCGATCCGGCGAGATCGACACGATGATCTTGAACTTTGCCAACCCGGACATGGTCGGGCACACAGGATCGCTTGAGGCAGCTATTAAGGCGTGTGAAGCGGTCGACGAGTGTCTGAAGACTGTGCTCGATGCCATTGCTGCAGTCGACGGGGTGGCGATTGTCACGGCCGATCACGGCAATGCGGACGTGATGGTCTTCCCGGATACGCATGAAGTGTGCACCACGCACACGACCAATCCGGTGCCGTGCATTGTCACTTTGCCGGGTGTAAAGCTTCGCGCTGATGGCATTTTGGCCGATTTGGCACCGACTTTGCTCGATTTGCTCGGCGTACAGCAGCCGCCGGCAATGACAGGTAAGTCGCTCATCGTGAAGTGATTGGCCACGTCGATAGGATCGCGGTGTGGCCGGAGGCTTGCACCTTTGGTTGACATAGGCATGACCGCGGCGGGGAATACAACCCGCGTGGGATTTCAAATTTGAGGGAGTGGATCGGAATGTCTGAGATCTTTGACGTACATGCTCGCGAGGTACTTGATTCGCGCGGCAATCCGACGGTGGAAGTGGAAGTGGAACTGGAGAGTGGCGCAATGGGTCGCGCCATCGTTCCATCCGGCGCATCGACCGGCGCACACGAGGCCGTTGAACTGCGCGATGGCGACAAGGGGCGCTATTTGGGCAAGGGTGTGTTGAACGCCGTCAAAAACGTCAATGAAGTGATCACGCCGGAACTCATCGGCGAGGAAGCGCTGGATCAGGTCGCGATCGACGAACTGTTGATTGGTCTCGACGGTACGCCAAACAAGGGCAAACTCGGCGCCAACGCCATCCTGACCGTGTCGATGGCGGTTGCGAAAGCCGCGGCTGCTGAGCTTGGTTTGCCGTTGTATCGCTATCTTGGCGGCTTCTATGCGCGCACGCTGCCGACGCCGATGATGAACATTTTGAACGGCGGCAAGCATGCGGATAACACGGTGGACATTCAAGAGTTCATGGTCGTGCCGCATGGGGCCCAAACGTTCCGCGAAGCCTTGCGGATGGGGGCTGAGATCTTCCACAACCTGAAAAAGGTGCTCTCCGATAAAGGTTTGGCCACGACCGTTGGCGATGAGGGTGGTTTTGCGCCCAACCTAAAGACCAACGAAGAGGCAATTCAGATTATCGTCGAGGCCATCGAGAAAGCCGGTTACAAGCCGGGTGAGCAGGCTTCCATCGCGCTCGATGTCGCATCGACCGAGTTGTACAAGGATGGCGTCTACCACTTTGAGGGAGAAGGCGTGACGCGCTCGGCAGACGAGCTGATTGCGTACTACGAGTCCCTTCTCGGCAAGTATCCTATCGTATCCATTGAAGATGGTTTGTCGGAAGACGACTGGGAAGGTTGGGCGAAGCTGACGAAAGCCCTTGGCGGTAAACTCCAACTGGTGGGCGACGATCTGTTCGTAACAAACGTACAACGCCTCCAGCAAGGCATTGAGCAACATGTCGGGAACTCGATTCTTGTGAAGGTCAACCAGATTGGCACATTGACGGAGACGTTCGCGGCCATTGAAATGGCGAAGCGCGCTCGTTACACGTCCATCATCTCGCACCGTTCGGGCGAAAGCGAGGACACGACCATCGCCGATATCGCGGTGGCGACCAATGCTGGCCAAATCAAGACTGGGGCGCCAAGCCGCACCGATCGCGTGGCGAAGTACAACCAATTGCTGCGAATTGAAGAAGAACTGGGTGGCGCCGCGCAGTACGCGGGCAAAAGTGCGTTTTTGCACGCTTGACAGCCGTGATAGACTAAGACTGGAAAACAACGTGGAGCGGAGGTGACAAGCAGATGATGTTAGCAGCGAAAATCGTCCTCGTGGCGTTGTGCGCGTTGCTCGTCCTTGTCATCCTGCTCCAATCGGGTAGAAGTGCGGGCTTGTCGGGCGTCATCACCGGTGGATCGAATCAGACTACCAACCGCCGTGCAAAGGGACTCGATTCGTTTCTCGGCAAAGTGACGGTCGTGCTGGCTATTCTGTTGTTCTTGGTGACCATGCTGATTGCGGCCTTTTACCACTACAACATTCATTGAACCGTCTGCGGCCAGATTTTTGTATGTACAAGGGGCTGCTCGCTGTGCATCCTAGTGATGACAGAGGGCGGGCCCCTTTTTCGCGCGAAGACGCGACTTTGATCGGAGTGATAGAGTTGGGAAAGAGATTAGGATTCTTAATTATGGCGATTTTTATTGTGTCGCTCGATTTGCGCCCTCCCATTACGTCAATAGGCCCGCTGATGACGCAAATTCAGCATGCATTGCACATGAACTCCCTGACCGCAAGCCTGTTGACCGCGATTCCGGTTTTTTGCATGGGGATTTTCGCCCCGCTCACAGGTACGGTCGGTGACCGAATGGGCATTGATCGGGCGATTTTCGCTTGTATGATGCTCATCGGCTTTGCCACGCTGTTGCGCTTTTTTGTCCACGCTTCTGCGCTCTTGCTCGTATCGGCCTTTCTGGCGGGCGTCGGCATTGCGGTCATCGGACCTTTGCTCTCCGGTTTCATCAAGGAACACTTTGCCGAGCGCGCGGCGGCCGTCATAGGCATTTACTCGGTCGGCATCGGCGTTGGCGCCACAGTCAGTGCTGGCTTGTCGATCCCGCTTGGCTCTGCGCTTCACTCATGGCAAGCATCTTTGGGAACGTGGACGGTACTCGCCGCACTTGGACTCGCGGTGTGGGTGCCGGTGCTCGTGGCGGATCGCGGATTCCGCGACGAAGAGCAGGCAAAGGGCAGGCTGCCGTGGAACGTCGGTCGGGCTTGGCTGTTGTTGATTGCGTTCGGTTTACAGTCGGGCATATATTATTCAGTCACGACATGGCTCGCGCCACAAGCCGAGCAAACAGGATATTCGGCTGCTGGGGCCGGGGTGGTGCTGACGACGTTCTCCGTCATCCAAATGTTTTCGAGTCTCGTCATTCCAATGCTCGTGCATCGCAGCAACAAGCGGACGCCTTGGCTCATGGCGTGTGCCGTGTTTTCCGTGGTCGGTTTGGCCCTGTGTGCCATGCCGCTCGGTATGACTGGTCCTTGGATTGCCGACGTCTTTTTGGGAATCGGCCTTGGCGGCCTGTTTCCCATCTTGCTCATACTGCCACTCGATGAGGCTTCGACGGGCGACGAGGCGAGTCGCTGGACGGCCATGATGCAGTGCGGCGGCTATATCATGTCCGGCGTGGTACCGATGTTGGCAGGAGCCATTGAAGACGCAACCGGAAGTTATCATCAATCGTTCTGGCTCCTTGTCGCACTGGCAGCAGCCCTGTTTGTCTGTTCCTACTTTTTAAAACCGCAGCGGCAGGCAAGTCACTGATCGTCTACGGTAAAACTTTCTACGGCAAGGGGTGGCGATCTCGCCTATTTGTGTCCATACTAGTACAGACATTACGTATCGGTTCGCGCCAAGGCGAGTCTGACGATGGAGTGAGTTCCCTTGCAAAGAGAACAACTGCTCGACTATATGGCCAGCGACATCTACACGCCGCTGACCGCACAAGAATTGTGTGAAGTCTTCGACGTCGAGCGGGCGTCGGAGTTTCGGGATTTTGTGAAGTTGTTGAACGAGATGGAAGACAACGGCGAGATCATGCGCACGAAACACAACCGCTACGCTTTGCCTGAGCAGATGAACCTGATTGCCGGCAGGCTACAGATGAAGGCACGCGGTTTTGGGTTTGTCATTCCCGAGCAGGAAACTGAAGCGGACATTTATATTCCTGCGACGGAGCTCAACGGTGCCATGAGCGGTGACAAGGTGTTGGCCCGCGTTCGCGACGTCCGTGGCAAAACGGGGGCGCATCGCGAGGGCGTGATCGTGAAAGTCGTGGATCGGGCTAACGAGCGGATCGTCGGGAAAATTGCGTTGTACGCGCACCATGCATTCGTCACGCCGCTCGACAAACGGTTTGCCGATGATATCTTCGTACCGAAGGAAGACGTGCAAGGGGCGCACGATGGCTATGTCGTGGTCGTCGAATTGACGTCGTATCCGTCTGCCACGCATGGACCGGTGGGGCGCGTCGTCGAGGTGCTTGGGCATCCGGATGAACCCGGCGTGGACATCCTCTCGGTCATTCGCAAATACGGGTTACCAGAGCAGTTTCCGGAGCAGGTTTTACGTGCCGCAGAGGCCATTCCCATCGAGATCGATCCGGCCGAAATCGCCAAGCGGCGAGATCTACGCGATGAGATCATCGTCACCATCGACGGCGACGACGCAAAGGATTTAGATGACGCGGTTCACGTGAAAGTGCTGGCAAATGGCCATTACGAGCTCGGCGTGCATATTGCGGATGTCGGTTACTATGTGCAAGAGGGAAGCGCCATCGACAAAGAAGCGTTCCGACGCGGGACAAGCGTCTACCTGGTGGATCGCGTCATTCCGATGTTGCCTCAGCGCTTGTCGAACAACATTTGCTCGCTCAATCCACAGGTTGACCGGCTCACGATGTCGTGCGTGATGGAGATTGACGGACAGGGGCGCGTCGTTCATCACGACATCTTTCCCAGCGTCATCCGCACGGCCGCGCGCATGACGTATAACAACGTGCGGCGCATCTTGGTGGATCAGGATCCTGAATTGCGCCGCGAATATGAATCGCTCGTACCGATGTTCGAATTGATGGAGCAACTGGCGCTTATCCTGCGTGAGAAGCGCATGCGCCGCGGGGCTGTCGACTTTGACTTCGACGAAATCTACGTCAAGGTGAACGATCTCGGCGAGCCCGTCGACATTGTGCCGCGCCAGCGTTCGATTGCGGAGCGGTTGATCGAGGAATTTATGTTGGCGGCCAACGAGACGGTCGCAGAGCATTTTCACTGGCTTGGTGTGCCGTTCGTCTACCGCATTCACGAGGAGCCGGACGCGGCCAAAATGCTGGACTTAAACGCGTTTTTGCACAACTTTGGGTATCACCTGAAGGGTGTCGGTGGTAGCAAAGTACATCCTCGCGCACTGCAGGAAGTCCTGAACGAAGTGGAAGGTACACGGGAAGCCCGCATGATTTCCACAGTCATGCTCCGGTCGATGCAACAGGCGAAATACAGGCCGGAATGCGCAGGGCACTTTGGGCTTGCGGCAGATTATTACACACACTTTACCTCACCCATCCGCCGTTATCCGGATTTGACCATCCATCGCATCATGCGTGAGGTCTTAAGTGGTGGACTTTCGCCGGAGCGCGAGGAGAAGTTACGCGAGTTCGTCGCCGAAGCCAGCCGTCAGTCGAGTGAACGTGAGCGGATTGCGCAAGACGCGGAACGTGAAGTCGACCAACTCAAGATGGTCGAGTACATGCAGGCGCATCTCGACGAAGAATTTGACGGTATCATCACGAGCGCGACCCCGTTTGGGTTATTTGTGCAACTCGACAATGGCGTTGAGGGCTTGATTCATATTAGTGCGCTCGACGACGATTATTACGTTCTTAACGAACGCCAAATGGCGCTCATCGGCGAGCGCACGCGCCGCGTATTTCGCATTGGCGATCCTGTTCGCGTCGTGGTAACGCGTGCGAGCAAGGAAGACTTGCGTATCGACTTCGGACTCGTCGCACACCTGCGCGAAGCGACGTATGTCGGCGGCGCAGGCGGCGAGGCCATCGTGTACGATGAGGACCTGTCGCCAAAGGAGCGGCGCGAGAGCATTCGCCGCCGCGAATCAATGGCTGGCGAGAGAGGCAGGAGCCAGCGCGATCGCGGTCTGGACGGGCGAAGCCGGCGCGATCAACTGCGCGGACGAACGGTGCGCGGTGGCACAGACCGCGCCGGACGTCGGCGGGACGCGGTGCCAAGCGCGGATCACGAAGACCCCATCATCGACGTTCGGCATGCGGCTTCGCCGCCGGATATGCCATATGACGAGTGGGACGCGGAATTCCCGGACCCGCGTGCGCTACGTGAAGCTGAAGGTGGACGTGGGAAACGCCACCGGCAAAGTGCAGACGAGCGGTTTGCCAAGTGGGAGCGGGAAACAGGTGGAGTTGGCGATCGCGCGCGTGGAGAGCGGCGAACTGGCGGTTACCGTACGTGGCCCACGCGAGGTGAACAGGGCGTTGCGAAAAAGGGCCCTGGTAAGGCCAAGGGCCGCAAGCATAGCGAGCGAGCATCGCTGGAGTCGGCGGATCGGCCAAGGCGAGCGAAATCGGCCAAAGCGGTAGTCGGTGCCGGTGCCGCTGCGCAATCAGGTGGTCGGGGTAAGGCGAAGAAGTCCAAGGGGAAGCCAACCGGCAAGCGTGGCCGCAGATGACACAGGGATGGATGCCGTCGTGACAGGCACCGCGTGTCGATCATCCGTGTAGACTCCAGAGGTTGCCGCTTGGGCCAACGCCTTGCTCGCGCTGGTGGGCCATGGTATGATGAAATATACGCAATATATCTGCTGGTGGCTCTGGAGTGACACGCATGGCAAAGTCCGGTGAGGGGAAGATCCTCGCGCAAAACCGAAAAGCGTACCACGATTATTTTATCGAGGAGACGTTCGAGGCAGGCCTTGTGCTCACCGGAACGGAGATCAAGTCGATGCGCAAAGGCTCAGTCAGTCTGCGCGATGCGTATGCCCGCGTAGAGAAGGGCGAGGTGTTTATTCACAATATGCACATCGCCCCATATGAGCAGGGCAACCGATTTAATCACGATCCGCTGCGAACCCGAAAGTGCTTGCTTCATCGCAAGGAGATCAATTATCTGTTCGGGGCCGTTCGCGAACGCGGAGTCACGCTCGTGCCGACGAAGATTTACTTGAAGAACGGCTTCGCGAAAGTGGAACTTGGTCTCGCGAAGGGCAAAAAGTTGCATGACAAGCGCGAGACGATGAAGAAGCGCGACGCCAATCGTGAAATCGAGCGCGCCTTGCGGGATCGGCAACGCGGGTAAGGTTTGCTTAAAACCATGGTTGCTGATGGCTGAGCAGGGTTTGCATAAGTTCCTGCCGTTTGCTTTGGTTGTGAGCGACTGGCCGGATCGCCAAAAACATGCCGTTGTCAGAAACTGTGGATCGTGATAGACTGAATTTCGTCAGCCAAGCAAGAACACCTCAGCGATTAGCGATTCATTCCCAAAACGCGGGGGCGTTTTGGATTCGACGGGGATTGTTCGAGCATGGACGGCGGGCCGTGGGGCTGCGCACACGTTAATCACGCAGGTCTAAGTTTAACTGGCAAAGCTAATCGCTTTACCTCACAAAGCAAGATCGCTCTCGCTGCCTAATCGCGCGAGACCGTTACATGACGCGTTGCCTGTGCGCGCCGTGTAACGTCACTTGAGCAGGCTAGTCGATGCCTTTGTTCGCGGGGCACCGGCGAAACCATAGCGAACTTGCCTGTGCACCAGCGTGATCGTCCGCGGGTGGCAGGGACATCAGTAGACGGTCTACGCCCGTAGATGTGCATGTAGCGAGATCTTCGGACGCGGGTTCGATTCCCGTCGCCTCCACCAGATGTAACCCTAACTCGCAAGTTGACGTCGAATTCGTCGGTTCCGTCGTCGAAGGTGATGATGACGGAGTCGACGAATTCTTGCATGATGGCCTTTTTTGCAGTGTCGTCCCCGTGCAGCAGCTGATGTTTCTTCTCATGAAAGATGTGCACGATGGCCGCGTCGTCCAATTGTTGGCGATTGTTCATCGCTTCAAGGCGCTCCAAAGCCACCTCAATCGCCTCTTTACGGGACATGGCCTCGTTGATGTACCCCATCAGCAGCTCCTTATCCGCAATGCTGCCCAATGCTTCGATCCAATTGTGAATTTTCCTATGCAGCTCAGCGTGTTCGCGCTTCAGAGGCTCGGCGTCGCGTTGTAGCGTTTGCCGCTGTTCCACGTACATAGCTTGAATTTGCTCCACCATCTTTTGAATAGCATCGTCGTTAAAGTACTGGTCAAGCAGCAACTGAATGATAACTCGCTCCAAGTCTTCCTTCCGAATGCTCGGATTGCCACATTTCGCAGAACAGGAGTAGTAGCGATAGTGCTCACCTTTATTCGTATATCCGTTCCCGTTACAACGAGCTCCGCACTTGCCGCAAAAAACTTTATCGCTCAACAGATACACAGCTTGCGCCTTGTAATACGCCGGTTTGAACTTCCGGTCTGCCATAATTTTGTTCACCCTTTCAAACAACTCGGGATCGATGATTGCAGGAACTGCTCCTGGGACGACCACGTGCGCACCCTCTGGTTTCAATTCATGGTTATTGCGCTTGCCGTCTTCCTGCTTGGCAGAACGCACATCCCAAGTATAGATGCCGATGTATTTACGATTACAGTGCCAACCGTCAAAACTGTTAATCGTGAACTTGCGGCCACGCTGCGTACGAAAACCGCGAGCATTCAGCTCTTCTGCGATTTCAGATTTGGTCCTACCTTCAGCAATCAGTTGAAAGAACAGCCGCACTGCTTCTGCAGCTCGTTCGTCGATCTCAAGCCGTTTCGTGTTAGGATTGACCTTATAACCATACGGCGGTCGACCGCCAGTTGTCAGCCCCTTCAACGCGTTCTCGAGCATGCCTTTTCGGCTTTCGCGTGCGAGGTTCTTCGAGTAATACTCTGCCAGCCCCTCAAGAACCGACTCCAGAATAATACTTTCTGGAGAATTGTCCAACCGCTCCAGCACACTTTCCAAACGCACCCTATTACGCTTCAAGATGCGCTTATAGTGCGCACTGTCGTAGCGGTCGCGTGCAAAGCGATCGAGTTTGTGTACCACAACGACATCAAACAAGCCTTTCGCGCTATCTTTAATCATCCGTTGGAAGTTGGGGCGGTTGTCTGTCGTTGCGGACCGGGCCTCATCTGGATAGGAGCCAACAAGTATATACCCTTTTTCTTTACAGTACTGCTCGATGGCTCGCATTTGCGCATCGATAGACTCTTCGCGCTGGTTATCAGAGCTATAGCGCGGATACGCCACTGCTCGGATCTTCTTTTTGCCCATGTATTTCACTCTCCAAACATATGTTCGTATTTAGGGTGTAAGAAAATCAACCTTTTTAGCGATATGTACTCATGCGGAATGCCGAAAGCGGCGGCAACTTCCCGCGCCGTCGAATAGCCATATTCGCGCACCGCGTCATCATTGGCCAAGAGCTCAACTGCGAAAGTATTGGCCTCACGCTCAATGCGATTGACCGAGAACAACGTGTTTTTGCGCAGGTGCGGCGTATTGACCTTGGGATGCAGGACAGCATGTCCAAGTTCATGCGCACATACGAAGCGGCGCCAAACAGGCTCGTCGTGCAAGCATTCGTTTAAATGGATCATCGGAATCCGCCGTATCATGTTGTAGTAGCCCAAGATGTTGCCCAGCGGTTCGTCGAATATCAAAATGTTTCGTTTTTCGCATATCTGGAATGGGTCGTTGGTCCCGAATTGAGAGACCAAACGTTTTACTATCGCTTTGATATCCAAGCAAATGCACCTGCCGGGCTAGTCCTTTTTGTACTTCTTGGGCGTGAATTTCTGCTTGGCCAGCTGCCGCGCAATACGAATAGAGTTTTCAAGCGACACGCGCAGCAACTCCTTATCCTGCTCGTCCAGCGGTTCGCCGTCGAACGCGAGTGCGGTGTCGCTGTCCAAACTCTCCATGATGCGCTCCAGCTCACGGGCGATATCGCGTTCAACGTTCTGTTGTTTTCGTTCCGCATACTCTTTTTCAGCTTGCTCAATGACAGTGATAAATTCCTCGATTACGCCAGCGCTCTCACCCTCACAAGCAGAAAGAATGGCATAAGGAGAACACTCAATGTCCTCGTTCCACCGTTCGCGCAGGTCTTGCAGGTGTTTAACAATAAGTCGAGCCAGTCCTCTACGGAATTTGTTTGGATGGCTGGGGTCTGTTACCCTTGAGAGAGTGTCCTCCAGTTCTATGTATGCCTTCTCGTCAGCTGTAGGTTCTTCAGCGCTATATCCTTCCGCATAATCTTCTTCCGTTATAGGTACATAGGACGGTGTGTGGTGAGGCCTCCCAAGTAAATAGTCCGTTGTTGTATTGAAAAACGATGCTAGCTTAATTATATGCTCCTGATCTGGTTCTCTCTTCTCGGTTTCCCAGCTTGCAATAGTGCTTTGGGCGACTCCGATGCGTTCAGCCAACTGCTTTTGAGTCAATCCGCGACTTCTTCTCAACGAAGCAAGCCTGCGTCCGAACCCGCTCACAATATCACTCCTAACACCGTTAAAGCAAAATACGATCTTCCCCCTCTAATAACTCTTGACATTATCGCGATGTGTGATTAAGATAAAAATCACAGAATGCAATTAAGGAAGGGGAGGCAGATATGAATCAAGCCTTGGTCTCGGCACGCAAAGAACGCGGACTAACCATCTCTGAAGCGGCAAAGCAAATAGGCATTTCTCACGGGATGCTCGCCATGATGGAGACGGGAAAACGCAAAGGGAGCGACGAGACCAAAATAAAGATTGCTCGTTTCTATGAAAAATCAATTGAAGAGCTCTTCTACGCACATTAAATCACACTTTGTGATTTTGTGCAATCCCTAAGTTGCTTTTAATCCGCAGAGTAGCAGCACGGGTGAGGTGATCTACATCAAACGCCCTAAACGCATTCGTCTGAACGTCGAAGAGGTAACACACCCTGAACCGGAACGTTTGTACCAAGCGTTGGCGCAGTTCTTCTATCCGATTGTCATGAAGGAGCTGGGTGAGCAGCAAGGACAAGCACACGTGATGGCCGTTGACCAGGTGGGAGGTCTCGAACATGACCAAGCTGATTCTCAACCCTGAGTATGGGTTGTATGAACGCAATGGAAGAGCATTTTGCGGTAGTCGAGAACTCGCAAAAGGTTTGAATCGACAGCATTCGCACGTGCTTCGCACAATCGACGAACTCACTCAATCCACAAGTGGACTGAGTGAAGAATTCCGACGGCTCAACTTTGAGGAGTCGAAATACAAAGATTCGTCGGGCAGAGGGAATCGAGAAGTGCTTCTTACCAAAGACGGTTTCATCATGACCGTCATGGAAATCAAAGGCGCTAAGGCAAGAGCTTTCAAAGAAGCCTACATCGCACGATTCAACGCTATGGAAGCATTTATCCGGTCACTTCAGACAACCAAGATGGAGTTCCCGGCGTTCACGGAAGCCGTGATGAGCGCGCATGAAGAGCCGAAACATTACCACTTTAGCAACGAGATCAACATGATCTATCGCATCGTGCTCGGCATGGACGCGAAAGCCTTCAGGCAGCTACACGGGCTGGACAAGGAGGCGGTCATTCGCCCGTACTTGACGGTCGAACAGATCCAAGCCATCGAAGCGCTTCAGCGGGTAGACATCGGGCTGCTCGTGGCAGTGCCGGATTATCAGCAGCGCAAACAGCTGCTGCAAGAACATTACGCACGGATGCAGCGGAAACGCATTGCGTGAGAGGGAGGGTTTTAGATGGAAACCATCCACAGTGACGACGTCTTGATGGAGTTCTGCGATAAGACCGGCTTGGAAGACCCGCATCCCAACGACTTTCCGGCATTTCTTCAGTTCTTGCAGAATGAGCATCCAGACCTTGTTGAGGTGGCTTGGCTCATCTGGAAGCAGTGGTTCTAAAAGGAGGCTTACCACAATGGACGCCTACTACGTACGCGTGTACGTTCTGCGCGACGGTTCGCAGGTTGTTGCGCCGGGGATGTACGAAACGGAAGAGCAAGCCGCAAACGACCTCAACAAGTTCAATCCCAGCCGGCGCATTGTTTGTGGAGCGGGCGCCGACGACTTGTTGCACGCGGTCTATGCAAAAGTCGAAAAGCGTTATTCGCCGACGCCCATTTGGTCAGTATCGCAACATGACCTGAGCCCCGCGAATCGAGGAGGCGAATATGTTGTCAAAGTCTCTTTCGACAAGAGTCAGTTAGCTAGTCAATTGCGAGATTTAGCTGACACATTGAGCCCCCGAAATGGGGAGGGGAACGGTTCAGCGCTCAAAGTTTCAGATTGATGCGAGTCGACTTATTGAGCAGCTTTGAGATGTCGTCAAGCGTTCGTTGCATCGTATCAATGGTGTCACTGTTGTTCAGATGGATACCCGCATTGCAGTTCGGACAATACACAACAGCGTCTGGTGTGAACAAACTCTCAGCTGCCACTGAGAATTTGTTCTGACAACCCGGACATTCAAGGTTTGCCGATTGACCTTTGAACAGATCCTTTGGCTCCATATCGTGCCTCCAGGGCTTCCGTTCCCCTGATGATGGCTTCGATGTGTGGACGGAAATCCCTGCACATGCGAAGCACCTGAAAGGAGGTGACCCACATGGGCAATCGACGCAGGGGCAAACGGAAAAAAGGTTCCCGCGGCAACGGGAACCGGAGCACAGGTACACAAACCACCACCATCAGTGTACCAGACGTGCCTGTGCCCGCGCCAG
>NZ_BSBJ01000015.1:0-4752 GCF_027923525.1 Alicyclobacillus hesperidum subsp. aegles
GAGTCTGGGCCGTGTCTCAGTCCCAGTGTGGCCGGTCACCCTCTCAGGTCGGCTACGCATCGTCGCCTTGGTGAGCCGTTACCTCACCAACTAGCTAATGCGCCGCGGGCTCCTCTTTCAGCGCTGCATTTGCAACTTTCCTCACAAGAAGATGCCTCCTCGTGACCTATCCGGCATTAGCACCCGTTTCCGAGTGTTATTCCGGTCTGAAAGGCAGATTGCCCACGTGTTACTCACCCGTCCGCCGCTGACATCCGAAGATGTCCGCACGACTTGCATGTATTAGGCACGCCGCCAGCGTTCGTCCTGAGCCAGGATCAAACTCTCAATGAAATCTCACTATCCCGCATACGCGAGACAGATGAACTGGCGTGGTGTGTGTTTAGTTTTCAAGGAGCGATGCTGCCGTTCGAGGCAGCCCAATCAATATATCACATCTCACACTTCATCGTCAACCGGTAAGTTTTGCATCGCTCACTCACTGGCGAGCTCAGCATCTTGACCGATTGGCCACCGGACGTTGCCGTAGAGCGCCGTCCCAAGCGGCGTCAACTACTATACTACGCAGGACGTTGGTTGTCTAGTACACATTGTTTGGTAAATAAATCCGAGGTCTATGAACCTCCCCACAGACGGATTCGGCACGTGCTATTAAGTCTTGCTCAACTGTTAACCGGGCCGCCCAACAGGGCACGCTATGTAATTGAGTACCCGGAAGCTCCCACCGCATCTATCTAAAGTCGGGAAGCCCGCAACTTTATCATCAGTGAAAACGTGGGCCACAATTCCCTCTGGGCTTGCGCCTTAGAGGACCCAAAGATGCTCTGACAACGAAAAGAAGCATCCACACTTCAATTCATAGCAATTGATACTTTCGTCATAGCAATTGATACTTTCGCTTCGATGCAATTAGCTATAGACGGGATCGCCATATAAAACGCTCAAACACATAAAAGCCAAGGTAACGGGTAAAGCCATGTTGGAGAAACGTGCTGATCCCTTTTCAGAAAAGGATCGCTACCTACGTCCAAGATGGTTGATCAGACTGGACATAACACTTCATGCGCCAATAAGCTCGCAACATATCTCAAATGTCATTGATCTCAAATGTGACTGAAATGGTTTTTGTTGTTCGGTAGCATTGGTGACTGTAGATCAATTCCGATCCATCACGTATAACCTTACCTCACACGTGCACTCTAAGTGGGCGTTATGCGGTGGGGGCAATTAAAGGGCAGTTAGATGAAGGGGTCATGACGACTGTCCATAGAACAAGTCATGCCGAACGTCGATTTTTAAAGAAATTTGTTTTGAATGCTTGACTTGGTACAAGATACGTGTTAGATTACCCAGTGCGCAACGATAACACGTTGATGCGAGCCATTAGCTCAGTTGGCAGAGCACCTGACTTTTAATCAGGGTGTCGCTGGTTCGAATCCAGCATGGCTCACCATGCCACCTTGGCTCAGGGGTAGAGCGGCTCACTCGTAATGAGCAGGTCGTCGGTTCGAATCCGACAGGTGGCTCCACAATTAGAGGGCAATTTTAATATGTTGCCCTCTAACCTTGAATAATCGTTGTTGGGGAATAGCCAAGCGGTAAGGCAACGGTTTTTGGTACCGTCATGCGAAGGTTCGAATCCTTCTTCCCCAGCCACACGTGCCCTTAGCTCAGCCGGATAGAGCGTTTGACTACGAATCAAAAGGTCGGGAGTTCGAATCTCTCAGGGCACGCCATCATCGGAGCATAGCGCAGCTTGGTAGCGCGCCTGCCTTGGGAGCAGGAGGTCGTGGGTTCGAATCCCGCTGCTCCGACCAGTTTCAGTGGTTGTACAAGCTGAAAAGTCAATATTCAGATTACCCGGAGTGGCGGAATTGGCAGACGCACACGACTCAAAATCGTGCGGGAAACCGTGCCGGTTCGAGTCCGGCCTCCGGGATTCGTGGGGGTATAGCTCAGCTGGGAGAGCACCTGCCTTGCAAGCAGGGGGTCGTCGGTTCGAATCCGTCTACCTCCACCACTTTCCTCGATAGCTCAGCGGTAGAGCATCCGGCTGTTAACCGGAGGGTCGTAGGTTCGAATCCTACTCGGGGAGCCAAACATGCTCCCATAGCTCAGTTGGCAGAGCGCATCCATGGTAAGGATGAGGTCACCAGTTCAAGCCTGGTTGGGAGCTCCATGTGGCCCCATGGTCAAGTGGTTAAGACACCGCCCTTTCACGGCGGTAACGCGGGTTCGAATCCCGCTGGGGTCACCATGAAAATTACCACTTGACGAAACTCGTAGGTTGTGTGTAGAATTGATAAGTGCTTGCGCGGAAGTGGCTCAGGGGTAGAGCATCGCCTTGCCAAGGCGAGGGTCGCGGGTTCGAATCCCGTCTTCCGCTCCATGATTTCTTACTCCAGCCAGCCGAGCATAAGCTCGGCTGGTACGGAGAGAAATTTCCACAAGCCTGCGGGTGTAGTTTAATGGTAGAACATCAGCTTCCCAAGCTGAGAGCGAGGGTTCGATTCCCTTCACCCGCTCCATGCGGCTGTAGCTCAGAGGGAGAGCACCACCTTGACACGGTGGGGGCCACAGGTTCGATTCCTGTCAGCCGCACCAACTGTAATTGGGACCGTCAATTGGTTCTGACAGTAAGGCCCTATCGTCTAACGGTTTAGGACGCCGCCCTCTCACGGCGGTAATAGGGGTTCGAATCCCCTTAGGGTCACCATCAGATGGAGTGATGGCCGAGTAGGTCGAAGGCGCTCGCCTGCTAAGCGAGTATACGGTCAAAAGCCGTATCGAGGGTTCGAATCCCTCTCACTCCGCCATGGAACTGTGGTGTAGAGGCCTAACATGCCTGCCTGTCACGCAGGAGATCGCGGGTTCGAATCCCGTCAGTTCCGCCACTTGCGCCCATAGCTCAGTCGGCTAGAGCGCACGACTGATAATCGTGAGGTCGGTGGTTCGAATCCACCTGGGCGCACCAAAACTAAGGCTGTCATACGAATTAGTATGACAGCCTTTTTTCATTATAATTATAGAGTAAGCGGTATATGTCCCCCCTTCCCCCAAACGGAATTAGAGTTGATTTTTCCTCTATGCTCCGGGCTCGAGTTACTCGCATTTCTCCACGCAGTTCCACCCGACTACATCCTCCTCCTGGTTTACGTCTTGAAAGCGACTACTTTAGACTCGCGTGTTGCCAAGCCAACAAATCCGTTGTAGGATAATCCCTTGTACTCTTCTAAGAATTTATGCATATGAGGTGAGTGACGTGCAAGAGGGGTTAAAGCGTGCTTTACGTACGCCCGAAGTGCTATTCATCGGCATGAATGGTGTGATCGGTGGAGGCATATTCCTGCTGCCCGGTCAAGTCTCTGCGCTAGCAGGCCACCAAGCGCCGTGGTCATATTTGATCGCAGGACTTGTCGCTATTATGATTGGCCTTTCGTTTGCTGAGGCTAGCAGCATGTTCAATGAAACTGGCGGTTCATACATGTATGCCGAACGAGCGATGGGTCGAACGATCGCGGCAAGTGTAGGTTGGATGAGTTGGCTAACGTTAATCGTCGGTTGGGCCGCACTCTCAAATGGACTTATGGGCTATGTGACGTCACTTGTTCCAAGCCTAGCCCCGGCAAAAGACTGGATTGCTGCAGGAGTTATCGCAGCGTTGTGCTTGCTGAATTCGCTGGGTGTTCGCAAAGGCTCTTGGGCAGTCATTTTCTTCTCTATCGTCAAGCTGATACCACTGGCATTGCTCGTGATTGTTGGGCTATTTATATACGCGCATCACACGCCTGCTGTATCCGCTTTGTCCCACAGCGCGCCGCAGATTAGCAAGGCCGTGCTTGTCTTGATTTATGCATATGGTGGCTTCGAAATGGCGACGGTACAACAAGGTGAAATGGTTCACCCACGCAAGTCGGCCGTGATCGGCGTAATTGGTACATTAGTAGGCGTCACGCTGTTCTATTTGCTCATTCAAGAAGCCGCTGTGCGACTCGATCCGTCCCTCGCCACGTCGGCTACCCCGCTTGCGGACGCTGGACGCAACATGTTTCTGGGTGGAGCAACCGTGATGACCATTGGAGCTGTTTTGTCCATTCTGGGTACCAAGAGTGGTGTCGCTTTAACGGCTCCACGCATCCTTTACGCGCTATCCCTGCGTAGAGGACTGCCGGGGATCCTGGCGAAGATTTCGCCCCGCTTTCAAACGCCTATCGTGTCGATTTGGGTGACGGGCGTGATTGTCATTATACTTAGTGTCACGGGCACGTTTGAGCATCTGCTCATGCTTAACGTCGCTGCGCGCCTGTATGAGTATCTCGCCGTCTGTGTCTCCGTCATTGTCCTTCGTTTTCGGGCAAAAAACGAGTTGCGTTCCTTCCGACTCCCTTTTGGCGTAGCCATTCCCGCTATTGCAGCCGGGTTGTGCATTTGGCTGCTGAGTCAAGAAACCGCGGGTCAGCTTTCGCTTGCACTGGCGGCCCTGGCCATTGGGATGGTGCTATACGGAATTAGCCGTCGCACACAAGCCAAGTCGAGCGGGCATGAAAGGGATCAACAACCGACTCGCAATGCCGGTTAAGAGGACGATCACGCTGTGCTTCCGGATGTCTTAGACTATGGGGCTGTCCCAAAAGTGCCAAGTGCACTTAGGGGGAGCCCCTTATTTATGAAAATCTGTTTGAATGTTGCCCTACATGTCCACAAAAAGAATCGCCCTTCCGGTAAAATGTAAGTGCGAACAAACATCAACCG
>NZ_BSBJ01000016.1:0-294 GCF_027923525.1 Alicyclobacillus hesperidum subsp. aegles
CCGTACTCCTTTTGTTCCTGTTGGTTGACTTCATCAATCTCGTCCAACAGTTGACGAATCTGGGTCTGCAACTTTTCCTGATACCGGTCTGTGGACTTTTTCCATACAAAGGTATACCGATTGGCGTTGGCCTCGATTTTCGTGCCGTCAAGGAAATAGTGTTCCATGGTGACGTATCCTTCTTCGATAAGCAGTTGTAATACAGCCGCGAATACGTCGTCAATGAGACCTTTCATTCGTTGCGAGCGGAATCGATTAATGGTTCGAAAGTCTGGAGTCTGTCGTGCAGCGAGC
>NZ_BSBJ01000018.1:0-535 GCF_027923525.1 Alicyclobacillus hesperidum subsp. aegles
AATAAAGATCATCACATAGGGAACCAATACCCACCCTAAGATATTCAACCATAACAACCGTCATCCCCCCATGCGCACAATATAGCACACGGTAGAATATATGGATGTTGTCATTTTAGCTTGCTTTGCCGTTAAACAGATTGGCTAGAGTCTGTAGAATCGACGACGGTACTTGCTTCGGCTGCTGCGTGCCTTTCTTGGCAGAGTCCGTGACAGCCGGATTCGCGCTGATCTTCACCACTTCCACGGTGGCTACCAGGAGTTCCGAAAGGTCAACGGTGCAGCGCAAACCGTGCGTCGTGGTATTGTCGTCCTGCACCGTCAGCGTCTCGACCAACATGTTTTGGTACAAGCCAAGGCGCGTGTAGACCTGCACAGGGATGCGCATCTGCTGCAACTGCAGGAGCACCTGATATGCCTGTACAGAGCGCGACGACCCGCCGGAAAACTGACCAGGGATGAAACTCTTCGCCACGTCCGTCATACCGATATTGAGCGATAGCGTACGCGGCTGCATATAGGCGTAGTCGGAGAT
>NZ_BSBJ01000019.1:0-4024 GCF_027923525.1 Alicyclobacillus hesperidum subsp. aegles
CCAAAAGGCAACAAGAACGCGGTCGGCAACATCGGCGGCCCTGGTGGGCCGGTCGGAAACGACAAAGCTGTCACGCACGGTTTTTTTCGCCGCATCTTCCCGGACGACCCTGACACGCATGCCATCATCAACGAGATTGAACAACTCGATCCACTCGACATCATCTGGCAGAACATCGTCATCCAGTACACAGCCATTGCTCGCGCGCAGCGCATCATGCATGTTCACGACGCGACCGATCACTCTGAGTTCGTGATATCGGAGTCCATTGGCGTAGATGGAGCGGAATCGCATACCCGTCTTGTGCAGCCTGCATGGGACAAGCATGCGAACTTCCTGCAGGCGCAGTCGCGTGCGATGAAGACACTTGAAGGGCTGATTGCGCGTTACGAGGAGTTGTTGCCGGGCGCGCTGAAGGCGGAGGAAAAGCGTATGCGAATCGAAAAGCTGCGTGCCGAAGTTGACCGCATGCGTAATCCAGATGGCTTAATCGAGACCGAAGACGATGGATTCTTGGACGCGCTGAAGGGACGAGCTGCGGAGGTGTGGTCAGACGATGCCGGTAGCTAAACGTCAACCGGCTCTGTTTCGGTTCCAGCCCTTTTCCGACAAGCAAATTCAAGTGCTGTCCTGGTGGATGCCAGGTGTTAGCCCCTACGCACATAAAACTGCGTTGATTTGCGATGGTTCTGTTCGTGCGGGCAAGACCGTGGCGATGTCACTCTCATTCGTGATGTGGGCAATGGAGACCTTCAACACCGAGAACCTAGGGATGGCAGGCAAGACTATCGCGGCGCTCCGACGTAACGTGATCATCCCGCTCCGTCGTATGCTCCGGTCGCGAGGTTATCACGTAGAAGAGCATCTGACGAGCAACTCGTTTACGGTGTACTGGAGAGGCCGCGCCAATGAATTCTATCTGTTTGGCGGTCGGGACGAGCGATCACAGGATCTCATCCAAGGCATCACGTTAGCGGGCATGTTTTTTGACGAGGTTGCACTTATGCCGGAGTCGTTCGTCAACCAGGCTACAGCGCGCTGCTCAGTAGACGGCGCGAAATTCTGGTTCAACTGCAACCCGGCCGGCCCCTATCACTGGTTCAAGGTACAGTGGCTAGACCATGCAACTGAGAAGCAGGCCCTACATCTCCACTTCACGATGGATGACAATCTGAGTCTGTCGGAAGAGACGAAAGCGCGCTATCGCACGATGTACCAGGGCGTGTTCTACAAGCGATACATCCAGGGACTTTGGGTGGTTGCAGAGGGCTCCATCTACGACATGTGGGACGACCGCCTGAACACGTTTAGCGATGAGGATATGCCGCCGGGCTTGTGGATGTCGGCGCAACGGTATATCGGCTTGGACTATGGTACGCAGAACGCAACGGTGTTTTTGGACGTTCTCGACGATGGCCAGACACTGTGGTTTGTCAACGAGTACTACCACAGCGGTCGCGAGCATGGGCGACAAAAGGACGATGCGGAGTATGCGGATGACATGCTTCGTTTCATCGGCGACCGTCCCGTACGGGCTGTCATCGTAGACCCTTCTGCCGCGAGTTTCAAGGTCGCCCTCCGCCGGCGAGGCATTCATACACGTGACGCGGAGAACGAAGTGCTGGATGGTATCCGCAGGGTAGCCACGATGATGGCACAGCGCCGGATTCGTGTCCATCGAGAAAACTGCCCGAATCTCATCCGCGAGATATCCGGTTACGTTTGGGACGAGAAAGCGGCGGCTCGTGGTGTGGAACAGCCGTTGAAGCAAAATGACCACGCCGTTGACGCTATGCGATACGTGGTCAAGACCACGGTGCGGCCACGTCGCTTGCATGCATGAGAGGAGGTGAGACGATGGCGAAACGGCGAAGTGGTCGGCCGACAACACGTATTCAGGAGCCTGCGCCGCGCGGACTGACGACCAATGACACGGTTATGCAGACGATCGGTCGTATTCTGACTCAAGATGCCTTCAGTAACGCTTTGGCGCGGCTAGGCTATGGCACACCTAACCTTATCGAGGGTACGGAGTATCCACTCACGCGGCTCACGAACAACTATCAGCTCCTGAACGCCCTGTACCGCAACAACTGGATCATTCGCCGCGTGGTCGATATTATCCCGGAAGACATGACGCGGAATTGGATCACGTTTAACAGTTCGATGCCTCCAGCTGCGCTTGAGAAGTTGCACCGAGCCATCCGAACGCGGCGACTGCAACATAAGATCCTACACGGCCTTAAATGGGGTCGCCTTTACGGTGGTGCCGCCGGCATCATCATGATCGAGGGGCATGAGGACATCCTTGACCAGCCGCTTGACTACGACATGATCATGCCTGGCTCTTTCGCGAACTTGATGATCGTTGATCGGTGGACAGGCGCATACCCGAGTGAAGAACTGGTTGATGATCCGTCTGATCCGGAGTTTGGGCTGCCCAAGTACTACGAGGTCACGATGGAGACGGGCAATGTGCTACGGATCCATCATTCGCGCGTCATACGCTTTACAGGTCGTGATTTGCCCTATTGGGAAAAACTCGCCGAGGTGCACTGGGGCATCTCTGAAGTCGAGATTGTCTATGAGGAACTACGCAAGCGCGACAACACGTCGTACAACATTGCGTCTCTCATCTTCCTCGCGAACCTGCGTGTGATCAAGATGGGGCAGCTTGGCCAAGACCTGGCCGTAGGCGATCCGCAGATGCAGCAGGACTTGTACAACACGCTCCAGGCGCAGAATTGGCTTATGTCGAATATGGGCCTCTACATCATGGACAAAGACGACGAGATGGAGACGCACCAGTACACGTTTTCTGGTCTGAACGAGATCTATGAGTCGTTCATGATGGACGTCGCAGGTGCGTGTCAAATCCCTGTGACGCGGCTTTTCGGGCGTTCTCCCGCGGGGATGAACGCGACCGGCGAAAGCGACCTGCAGCACTACTACGAGACGGTGCAGCAGTCGCAGGAGACCTACTTGGCGCCGGTCATTGACAAGTTACTGCCGATCCTCTGCATGTCGGAGTTTGGTGGCATACCGGACGATCTCGACTATTTGTTCAATCCGATTCGGTCACCTTCGGACAAAGAACTCGCTGACCTAGTCGAGCAAAAGACCAACGCCATCGTCAACCTCGTGAACGCGGGTATCATCTCGCAGAAGACAGCCTTGCAAGAGTTGCGTCAGATGAGTGATTCTACAGGTATGTTCGGCAGCATCACCGATGAAGACATCGAAGATGCCGACGATTCCACCAATATAGGAGAGCTGATGCCAGATGAAGGGCTCTCTTTGGCAACCGAAACTCCGGATCGAGCGAGAATACAAACGGGCGATCACGACAGCACTCAAAAAACTAGCCGCTTCTATCGCTGGCTTAGACGATCCCGTTGACATTATCACCCGTTTGCAAGATGCCGCCAATCAGCCGTGGTTCATCCGGTATGCGCAGGCAGCCGCAATGAAGATGGTCACGCACCTGTTTACGGATGCTGGCCGCACTTGGCGTCAAGCGGCGAAGGTCAACAGCCAGGGCCGAATGATCTATGAGGCGCTGCAAAAGGAGTTGCAGGATACACCGACTGGCCGTGCCATGGCGAAGCAGATTGAGGCCAATGCGCAGTACATCACGAGTGTGCCGCGCGACATCAGCCAGGCGATGACGAAGCACATCGCTAGTCGTGCACTGGCGGGTATGAGACCGGAGGCTGTTGCAGCAGAACTGCAGAAGATGTACCCTCACCTCTCTGACGTCAAAGCGAATCTCATCGCACGCACAGAGGCCGCGAAGACGGCGACGGCGCTCACGCAAGCGCGTTGCGAAGAGATGGGCGTCAAGTGGTATGTGTGGCGCACGTCGGAGGACAGCCGCGTGCGTGAGTCACACCGCTACATGGATCGGGTGTTGGTATCGTGGGATGACCCGCCGAGTCCAGAGCAACTGGCCGGCGAGTCACACATCTACGGGCACTACCATGCAGGCTGCATCTTTAACTGCCGCTGCTATGCGGCGCCGCTG
>NZ_BSBJ01000020.1:0-2440 GCF_027923525.1 Alicyclobacillus hesperidum subsp. aegles
TGTCAATGGCCAATTTGTTTTCGTCTAAAATGGCCAACTAAAATCATCACTTGGCGTGGGAGATTAGAGACTCGCGGTGCCTCCTTTCATTCGGTAGCTGTCTCCTGAAAACGTAAATACAAATGCGTGGTGTAACAGCCTGTCCAGCGTTGCGCTTGCTAAAGATGGGTTGGGGAACAACGCTCCCCATTCCTGAAAGGGTCGGTTGCTCGTCACAATGAGGCTTTGGCGCTCGTAAGCCGCGGATACAACCTGGAACAGGTGGTTTCCTGCCGTGTCATCCATTGGCAAATATCCAAGCTCGTCGATTACGACGAGATCCAGCTTCGCCAGTGCCCTTAGTTTGTTCTTTACGGTGCCATCCGCCAATGCGGCGTAGAGATTGTCTACGAGCTCTTGGGCGGTGGTGAACAGCACATCCTTACCTTGAATCGCCGCTTCGTATGCAAGTGCGGTCGCGATGTGTGTTTTCCCCAAGCCGGGTGGTCCCAAAAGGATCACGTTGTCGTGATTCTCTACAAACCGTAACGTCTGCAGTTCAAGGATTTCCCGCTTGGGAATGCTGGGTTGGAACGAAAAGTCGAACTCTGCCAGCGTTTTGTGAGCCGGGATTTTGGCGTTACGCAACCGTTTCGTCCGCTGCGTTTCTTCGCGAACTGCTACTTCTTCTGTGACAATCATTTTCAAGAAGTCGTAGAAACTCATGTCGCGCGCTGCAGCAATCCGACAGTACTCATCGACACAATCCCTGGTATACCGAAGTTTCAGGCGTTTCAGCCCATCGAGGAGGTCTTCCATAAGGCACCTCCCAATCGTTTGGCATAATAGCTGGGATCCCGTGTCTCTACACCCACATGCGGGAGTGGGACCATGGCTGTCTGTGAGGACGCGGTCATCCGTTTTGGCAGCGAATCCGGTGCTTCACGCAGCTTCATCAGGATACGGTGCAATGGACCATACCCGAAGCTGCCAAATTGTAGCGATCGCTCCATCGCTGCATCGAGCTCATCCTGCGTAAACTCGTCGGCGAGCTGGACAATCTGCTGCATCTGCTCGCGAAGGCTATGGCCACGAGCTTCCGTTAACCCTTGCAGATAAGCAGATGCATGGTTGCACAGGTTCCTGAACTGGTTCTCCAGGGCAGACTGCTTGGCTCCCTTAAAGCGACCTTCGTAGTGCTCTGGACACAAGAACTGCTTGCCGCGTTCTGTCGTTCGAGGCCAACACCCAATCTCCGTTTCATCCGCCATGACCCGAAACTCTTGTTCATAAATCTCAAGTCGTACATAGCGACGGGCATACTCTTTGGGGACGGAGTACTTGTTCTGGTGAAATGTGAACTGGCTGGCCTTATCCACTTTGACTCGCTGCACCCGAAACAGGACAGGTCTCTTCCTTGGAACGGGAGTCAGTTTCGACTTTTCCAGGGCCCATCGCTCTACAGGTATGGCCTGAGTAGTGGTGTGGACTTCTCGATTCACCTCATTGCACCATTGACGGACTTGCTGATTCACGCTGTCCAGATCGGAAAATTCACGCCCATAGTAGAAGTCGCGGTGAACGTACCCGACCGTGGACTCAACCTTCCCCTTGGTTTCCGGGTCCTCAACCCAGCATGCTTCCGGCTGAAACTGCATTAACGCTGCGAACTGCAGCAGGTCGGGCTGGAATCGAATCACGCGCCCCACGCGCTCGCTAACCACGACCTTCGCGTTGTCGAACAGAATCTTCTTTGGCACACCGCCGATGTACTCAAAGGCCCGATACAGGCAATTCAGAAACACGACACTGTCCAACGACGTCACGTACTCTACGTATCGCATTCGGGAATGAGATAGGACGAACACAAAGCAGTAAATCTTCGTCTTCTGTCCGTTGTATTCCCATGTTTCATGACCCCAGTCGACCTGCGCTTGTTCTCCCGGTTCCGTCTCGTATGGCTTATAGACACGGGCCGGAATCCTTGCTTTAAGCGGAGCAACGTATCGACGGACCGTCCGCTTTGACCCAGTGAATCCCATGTCCCGGATCTCCCTGAACAATCTCTTGGCCGTCAGTTCCGGATAAGCCTCCAACCGCCGTCGTATGTACTCCAGGTAAGGATCAATCAGTCTAGGACGGACACGGTGGGATGCCGTGTAATCCATCTCTCGGCCCTGAAGACGCACCTGCTGCATCTGACCCAGATATTTGGCAACGGTCTGTCGGTGAATTCCCAATCTTTCTCCAATGGCTTTGTTGGTTAACCCCTCGTTTTTTAACGTCTGAACCTGTATCATAGTTTTGAGAGTCTCTCGCAAGATCCGCACCTCTTCATCTTGTCTATGTTGTTTGTTCGCACCTACAACTTTCGACAAGAGGAGTGCGGATCTTTTTTATCACCCCTATCAATGACGATTTTTAGTGGCCACTATTGTCGATTCTAACCTGGCCATTTACA
>NZ_BSBJ01000021.1:0-269 GCF_027923525.1 Alicyclobacillus hesperidum subsp. aegles
AATGTACGAACTGCCTTACGCAACGGTTTATTGGTCTTATCCTCTGCCAAACGTTGTTCTAGCCGGGATACGGTCTCTTCGAGCTGCGCGGCCGTGATCACTTTCCCTTCGCCTAGTTCCTCCAGATCCCGTTCCCCGTACTCCTTTTGTTCCTGTTGGTTGACTTCATCAATCTCGTCCAACAGTTGACGAATCTGGGTCTGCAACTTTTCCTGATACCGGTCTGTGGACTTTTTCCATACAAAGGTATACCGATTGGCGTTGGCCTC
>NZ_BSBJ01000022.1:0-8192 GCF_027923525.1 Alicyclobacillus hesperidum subsp. aegles
AGTTGAGTCCGTATAATTGGTGTAAATTCAAGCGGCCGACTGGGTGACATTATGTAAAAAGTTCCACCTCGTCCCTCTTTGGTAGAATGAGTTTGCTGAGAACCTATCTACTGGGAGGAATGCGAGAATGGCACAGTACAACATTACCGTGGATGACGAAGTTTTGAAAGGGTTATTTACTGGTGATAAGGGGATATCGCAGTTGCTGGATCAGGTTCTGAATCAAGTTCTGAAGGCGCAGGCTTCTGAGCAGCTTCAGGCGGAGCCGTATGAACGTTCGGAGGAACGCCAGGGCTACCGGAATGGAACCCGTCCCCACCCACTGACAACCCGTGTAGGGACCCTCACCTTACGTGTCCCGCGTCTGCGTAATGGGAGCTTTTCCACGGAGTTGTTTGCGCGTTACCAACGTAGTGAGCAGGCTCTGTTGTTAGCGCTTGTGGAAATGGTGATTAACGGGGTATCCACAAGGAAAATCACGGCGATTACGGAGGAACTCTGTGGTGCGGAGTTCTCAAAATCTACAGTTTCAGATCTGTGTAAACGACTTGACCCTATTGTACAGGCGTGGAATGAGCGCAACCTAAGAGAAAAGCGATACCCATTCGTGCTGGTCGATGCAATCGTTCTGAGGATTCGGGGGGAAGGTCGGGTTCGCTCACGAGCAGCCATGATTGCGACCGGCGTCAACGAAGATGGGTATCGTGAAATCCTTGGCATTATGCTTGGGGATAGCGAGTCTGAGGCTAGCTGGTCTGAATTCTTCTCTTGGCTCAAGAGCCGAGATCTGAGAGGGGTGGATATTGTCGTCTCAGACAGCCACGGTGGGCTTGTAAGGGCTCTGCAAACGCAATTCCAGGGTGCAAC
The DNA here is from genome assembly GCF_027923525.1 of Alicyclobacillus hesperidum subsp. aegles. Classification (NCBI taxonomy): domain Bacteria; kingdom Bacillati; phylum Bacillota; class Bacilli; order Caryophanales; family Alicyclobacillaceae; genus Alicyclobacillus; species Alicyclobacillus hesperidum. The sequence goes on from NZ_BSBJ01000022.1 coordinate 868, forward strand.
GTGGCAGCGATGCCAGACTCACTTCATGCGTAATTTCTTGGACGCCACACCGAAGAATTTGCATGACGAACTTTACGGCAAAGTACGCTCTATACTGGATGCACCTGATGTCGAAACCGCACGGCTGCTGATGAACCAAGTTGTATCGGACTACAGCGAAAAGGCTCCTAAAGCTATCCAGGTACTCGAAAATGGGTTTGACGACATTACGGCAGTCCTCTCTTTACCAGAGCGCTACAGGAAGCGTCTGCGAACAACCAATGGAATGGAACGTCTTAATGAGGAAATACGCAGGCGAGATCGGGTCATTCGAATCTACCCAAACCGAGATTCCGTCATCCGTCTGATTGGAGCTTTACTCATGGAGATTGACGAGAAGTGGCAGTCGGGGCACAAATACCTCGACATGAAGGACTACTTCATGTGGCGTGAAGAACAGCAGAAACGGGCAAATCAGGGCTCAAAGATCAGCAAGATAAGTTGACATAATTCCATATCTACCAGGAGGCGAATTTACACCACATTTAGGACTTGATCCACGGTAGACACGCACGGTGGCTTCTTCGTCAATTGGGCACGACGAATTTTACACCACCACTTGAGACTCTAACCCATGTGTGGTTGGCTTTACGCTTACCCTCCAGAAAGTGTTGGATGACCGTGAGACGTCGAACTTCATGAGGTCGCATCACAAGATACCACTTGCTCATACATGACATTGTCACGGACGAATCTCGCGGTGACAATATCACAGACGCTCAACACAGTGATGGCGCGAGGTTGACGTTATAAGTGGATTCAAAATAAAATGAACAACGAAGGGAGGTGGAGACTTTGATGAATTTAGACAACGAACTAGAGTTGTTAGCAGGAGGCCTCAACTGGGCGGATGTGGCTGCTGGTATTATTGTCGGCGGAGTCACTGCCGCTGTAGATGTTCTTGCTCCGGAAGTCTCGCCTGTGGTAACACAAATCGGTTATAATGTTTCAAGAGCGCTTATCATCAAAGGTTTAGCAACTCCAGATATTGTTTATTAAGCGAGAAATTGAATTAATGGGGTGTAGTAGATTTATGAAAGAACTTTCTAAAGAAGAATTGAAGCTTGAGTGTGGTGCAAATTGGTTGGAATTTGCTGCTGGTGGCGCTGTCGGTCTTGCAACTATTGCTGTAGACGTCTTTGTTCCGGAGGTATCTCCCGTTGTTACCAGAATCGGCGCGGCTGTGGCTGCTTCCCTTGTCGTAAAAGGCCTAACAAGCTAATTTATTCTTAGCGAGGGCACGCTAGGCTGCGTGCCCTCAGGTTCGCGTTCTGCCGAACAAACTAAGAACAGAAATGGCGGTGTGCACGTTGTATATATACCTCGTCATAGCTGTGGCATGTATTTATATAATATCCATGACTATTAAATGGAATAAAATACCAAAATATAAGTATCCCTACGTTGTTCCGTTGTATATTTTACTCTGGTTCGATCTACTGTTTTCCATTGCAGCGAGCTTCAATTTCAAAATATACTACACGAAAACTGGCCTGATAATTGCTGTAAGCGCATTTGTTTTGAACGTGCTTGTCGTAGCGTATTGCGGATACAGATATAGTAAGAAAAAATCGTCTCAGTTAAAGGGTAAATCATCGTAGTTAAATCTGTATACAAATTCGTTTTGATTTCGGCCTGAAACTGTTCGTCCAGGAGTGGGTAGGACATAGACAATAATCGAAGCCTGATTATCTGATTCAGAGGTTTAGTGAATACTAATCTCAACGTATGCAGAATCACGAACCCTTGTGTAGCAAGGGTTTTTCGAATAGAAAGAAGGACTTCACCCCCCAGTTTGATAGAAAGAAAATGGTATCGACTAAACCTTTTCCAAGAGGGCGAAGTCCAACGTGTACATTCGACAAACATGGCTCTTTTCCTTTGACGAATGGATGGAAATTGATCCTTCGAGCGCCGTGAATGTTTTTTCTCCGCGCTCGCTCTGAGTCCGTATGCCGCGAAGTTGAGAAGCTCAACACCCCAAGGAGTAAAACCCATCTCTCGGGAAGCCATCTTGCGCGCTTTTCTCGCGGCACCTCTTGAGGGTATTGCTGCCTTTACACAGCTTCACCGACGTTTGGAGAGTGACTTGCGCTTTCGTTACCAGTGTGGCTTCTCTCTTCATGAACCCGCTCCATCCGTCTCGACTCTAAGCCGCGTCTTCAAAGCCATCGTGGACAAAGGGGTAGCAGCGACGCTGATTGAGGAGGACTTTGGGTTATTGTTCTATTATTCCGTATCTATGTTCTTTGGTTGTCAGGAAACGCTATATAAGTGTTCGGTTCGCATGCATAAGCCATTCTGCAAGCCCCGCGACTAAGTGAAAAGAGGGATGGAGATTGAGTAAATTTCCTATTGTGTATCAAGGAGCATCTCATGACTGTGTTCCAGCGTGTGTGTTGGCCCTGGGGCGCTATTACGGTGTCAACCTCAATTTAAATGAAGTTCGTCGCATTTTAGTTACCAATCCTATAAACGGAACAAAATTAAGGAATTTAGATAACTTATCGACGTGGTTTCATGTCCGCATAGGAAAAATTGTAGATACTCATGAAATTTCTGTGCATACGCCGTTTATTGCATATTTGAGGTATTCTCACGCGGTCGTAATATGGAGTTACTTAGAGACCAGGGGAAAACTTATTGTTGGGGATCCTGCAGCGGGAATTGTAGAAATGGATTTGGTAGACTTGATGCATGTATGGGAAGGTATCGCGGTTGTCATCCGTCCAAAAGTGCAGGAAGAGCAATCGCAACAGAACACCTCAAAAGAATGGTATTGGCTACGGTGGTATAGGTATGTTGGATTATCTGATCTTTTATCTCTAGGTGTGCGTTGGACTGGCATGATACTAGTGAGTTTTGTCGTATTTCTTTCTGCACTTGCCAATTCTATATATTCTCTGTTGTATGCACAATTGCTTCCGTTTTACTCCAAATTTCTCGTGTTCGTTGTGGCATACACTTTGATTTCTTTAATACTTGGATGGATATCTAATTTCATCTCGTTGCGGATCTCGGTAAAATATCAACGATTAATATCGTGGCGCATAGACGAGGCAATGAAAAAATTGAATTTGCGGTTCTATACAATGGGGGATATTTCAACGCGCTATCAAGATGTAAGTACCGTCGTAAATGCTATGTTAGCGCTGTTTCAAAACATCCCGTATTCGCTGATTATTTTCTTGGCGTCGCTTTATTTTCTAATGAAAATCAACTGGTTTTTGCCTATATTTACACTAGCATTCCTGATTCTTGTTGTTTCGATTCTGACACCATTCGTACATAGAGTAAGAAACCTTTTGTATAGTGTTCGCCTCAAGCAGGCGGAATTGACCAATTGTCTTCAACGTTGGTTGGCAGGTGGAGAAAATGCTGTTACAAAAGCGTTTCAAGAGCTTGTCAGCATACAATATAAACAATCCATTTGGGGCCTTCCAATAAACTCGGTTGTAGGAAACAGTGTGGTAGTTCCTACATTATTCGTAGTAATATTTGAGCATTGGAACAATGGCGGTACTGCAATATCCACAAGCACAGGTTATTCCCATCTGCTGACTGCCATCATGATTATGAATTATGCGGTTTCCGCCGGCCATAATCTCTACGGAGCAGTCATAGCTTGGCAGACATCTCGTCCATCACTCCATCGATTGAAAGATTTTTTATGTGTAGATGCTCAAAGTGAAGAAGTCGATATATCACCAAAGATTTCTTTGGATTCGTTTATTGCGCCTACGAAGGAGGAGGATTGTAAGAGTGAGTTCTGTTCGAACCGATACGTCACCCATGGCTTCAAAAATTCCTAGATACGTATATGTTGCTGGGGTATCAGTCTTGACATTAGGACTAATAGCTATATACATGGTAATCCATCCAAAAAAGGAAAAAGTACAAATACCTATAGCTGAGGTGCGGTATGGTACCATTTATCCCTATGTGACTGTGACCGGTACTATTGTGGATCAAGACATTGTTTCTATTTCCTCAAGCGCCGGCGGACAGATTGCGAAATGGATGGTTCACGTAGGTTCCCACGTAAAAGCCGGGCAAATCTTAGCCTACTTCTCCAACTACTCAATCAACAAAGAAATCTATGAATCTCTTAGAGAAAAATACATAGAAGCGCAAGAAATAGTCGCTGATGATCAGCGAGAAGAAGCTTTATTAAAAGCGGAACAGAACGCTGCAAACTTAGATGCGGTAACATCGGGGTCAATGCGATATTATCAGCAGTTGCATAGCAACGGGTCGCAAAGCCCAGCAGAAGAACAAGTGCAACAAGATCAGAATGCTATTAATCTACTTTCCGCTGAAGAGGCTACCTTGCAAGCGGAACAAGCGGCAATCGAAGCGAAATTGGACATGTTGACGGCTCTGCAATCCTTGCGTAATAGTGAACTAACAGCGCCGGTAAATGGGGAGATTACCTCTCTGCAAGTTCCTGCAGGGGCGCAGTTATCGCCCTATCAGGAGGCGTGTACGTTAATTTCGACAACTTCAACCGACGCACACGCAAAAGTGGTGTCAACGATTAACGCTCAAGATGTGTCACGAGTTCATGTGGGTGAGCATGTGGACATTTCTTCTCCTGACATCAGCGGATCCTTCACAGGAACGGTTGAGTTAATATCACCTTTTGCTGTTAATCAATCACAATTGCCTAATTATCAATATCAAGTTTATATAGAGATTAATCATGCTTCACCACAAATGTTGAACGGCATGAGTGTCAGCTGTTCTATATACACAAGTCCTATCCGGCATGCTGTGATTGTTCCAGCAGATGCTGTAATGGTGAACAACGGTCAGCTTGGTGTTTACGTACGAGACACATCAGGGAGGTTTAAGTTCACTCCGGTAAAAATTCTTTCGAGTGATGCTTTGAATGTACAAGTTCAGGGTGTGAAGGTGGGGATGGCCGTGGCAACCAAGCGGCCGCAAGAATGAAACCGATTTTGAAACTCGAAGGCGTTACGAAGGTCTACTCGTCTGGAACGAAGCACCAAATAGTTTTGCGTGACGTGAACCTGACTGTGTTTGAGGGCGAATTTCTAGCTGTTGTCGGTCCATCTGGAGGGGGGAAGTCGACTCTCCTGAACATTCTTGGATGTTTAATCACTCCGGATAATGGGAGCTACTTCGTGCATGGCAAAAAAGTTAATTGGAAGTCAACGAGGCAGTTAAGCCATTTGCGTGGAGGCGTACTAGCAACCGTATTTCAGGGGTTTGAGCTTGTTCCTCATTGGACTGTATCAGAAAATGTCGAGGTAGGACTTCGTATGAGGTCAATTCCTAAAGGGAAGCGTATCCACACGGTGATCGAAATGCTACGTAAGGTAGGTATGACGCAGCATATCCACAAGTACCCGAACGAATTATCCGGTGGTGAGCAGCAACGGGTTGCGATCGCGCGAGCCCTATGCACTGATCCACAGGTGCTACTTGCGGATGAACCAACGGGAAATCTAGATCCAGAGAACACTAAGGAGATCCTCGCAATTTTTCGCAACCTGCATGAGCAAGGCAAAACAATCGTTATGGTGACGCATGATATGAAAGTCGCAGAACAGGCCCAACGAATAGTGACATTACGAGGTGGGCGACTTGAGAGTGGTATGGGATTTGGTGCGAGTGACGAATATGCGTGAAACCTTGATTGAAGTGCTGAGAAATTTGAAGCGGTGTCCACTTGAGAGTGTATTGGCCGTTGTCGGGATATGCTTTGGCGTGGGTGGTATATTCCTTCTTTCTTCCATAAGTGCAGGGGTGCGGCAATCTATTGACTCAGAGGTCGCAGCGATTGGACCAGGCATTATGAGCGTTCAAGCTTCCGTGGCTACACAAAATCTCATTCGGGAAAGCGATGTACAAGCGATTGCAAAGACGCTTGGGAGTCAAGCGGTTGTTTCGCCAGTGGTCGAATCGTCTGTTACTATGCATGGACGCAATGGAGATTTATCTGGTTATGCCATCGGTGTTGACAGTGAATTCCCGGGCATTGAAAGTCTTACACTCTTGAAAGGCCACTTTTTTACGGCGATTGACAATGCGGAAAGCAGGAGCGTTTGTTTGATTAACACATATTTAGTAAATCAATTGTTTGGAGGAGAAAATCCGGTTGGAAAGCAGGTCCTTGTGAACAATATACCGTTAACGATTGAAGGTACATTTGAATTTTCAAATAACGTTTCGGCTGCAGCCAATATAGGTGAAGTACTACTGCCTATTAGTACCTATTTGAACAATTTTACTTCGGAAGATTCTATCACAGAAATTCTGTTGAAAGCGAATCGTGTACAAGACATTCGCCTCATTGAAAATGAAGTCCTAACTCAATTACTCCGTGATCACCAGTGGACAATCCCTCTGTCTGATTATAGCGTTTTTACGCAGGATAACCTTATATCGTCATCCAATTCGTTAAAGCATCTATTCAGCATATTCGTCTGGGTTGCTGATTTTGTCTCGTTTGTTGTTGGGGGAATCGGAATCATGAACGTCATGCTAATGGCTGTGTCGGATCGACACAAAGAAATCGGTATTTACTTAGCTTTTGGTGCAACCCGTCGATTTATTATTCAACACTTTCTCTTAGAATCGTCTATGCTGAGTCTGGTCGGTACAGTGTTTGGTATCCTACTAGGAACAATGACAGGTATGCTTTTAATGATGAAAGGCATCCCTATTAGTTTCAATGTGTGGGTCTATACTGAGGATATCGCGGTCGGGGTGTTAATCGGTACTCTCTTTGGTCTTTATCCGAGCTTACGAGCTGCAACAATGACTCCAGGAGTAGCTTTGCGACACTGACTCTGAGTCTCGAGTTTATACGTAACCTTCAAACCGATCACACCTTGACGCTCAGCCCCTCGGCGGTGGATGAATCATGTCCAGCCAGTTTGGACCTCCGCCATGCAGCACATGCGACCGGCGCATGTCTGTGGATGAGTCCAACAAGATGCGCCACTATGGAGCCCACATCCATCTATTAGTCACGCGCTTTGTCTAACTGTCGAAATCGGGTCAGAAACGCCCCCTGAAGGGATATGTCAATGGCCAATTTGTTTTCGTCTAAAATGGCCAACTAAAATCATCACTTGGCGTGGGAGATTAGAGACTCGCGGTGCCTCCTTTCATTCGGTAGCTAGTTGAGTCCGTATAATTGGTGTAAATTCAAGCGGCCGACTGGGTGACATTATGTAAAAAGTTCCACCTCGTCCCTCTTTGGTAGAATGAGTTTGCTGAGAACCTATCTACTGGGAGGAATGCGAGAATGGCAC
>NZ_BSBJ01000023.1:0-450 GCF_027923525.1 Alicyclobacillus hesperidum subsp. aegles
CCCGAATCCTCAGAACGATTGCATCGACCAGCACGAATGGGTATCGCTTTTCTCTTAGGTTGCGCTCATTCCACGCCTGTACAATAGGGTCAAGTCGTTTACACAGATCTGAAACTGTAGATTTTGAGAACTCCGCACCACAGAGTTCCTCCGTAATCGCCGTGATTTTCCTTGTGGATACCCCGTTAATCACCATTTCCACAAGCGCTAACAACAGAGCCTGCTCACTACGTTGGTAACGCGCAAACAACTCCGTGGAAAAGCTCCCATTACGCAGACGCGGGACACGTAAGGTGAGGGTCCCTACACGGGTTGTCAGTGGGTGGGGACGGGTTCCATTCCGGTAGCCCTGGCGTTCCTCCGAACGTTCATACGGCTCCGCCTGAAGCTGCTCAGAAGCCTGCGCCTTCAGAACTTGATTCAGAACCTGATCCAGCAACTGCGATATCC
>NZ_BSBJ01000024.1:0-269 GCF_027923525.1 Alicyclobacillus hesperidum subsp. aegles
AGGAACTGATTCCGCCAGGTCACGTCGTACGCGTCGTCAATGAGGCTGTTAACCGCATCAGTGACGATGTGTTTTTGAAGTACTATCCCGGTGGAGGCCGTAGCAGCTTTCATCCGAAGATGCTCACCAAAGTCTTGGTCTACGCATATACCCAGAAGATTTACTCCTCCCGCCAAATCGCTAAGGCGCTTCGCGAGAATATTCCCTTCATGTGGCTCGCTGCACGACAGACTCCAGACTTTCGAACCATTAATCGATTCCGCTCGCAA
>NZ_BSBJ01000025.1:0-1552 GCF_027923525.1 Alicyclobacillus hesperidum subsp. aegles
GGACAATTGCGGAATCGCGTTTGTGCGTCACAAGTGTGGGTAGAGTGCCTTGGGAATAAAAAAGGCTCTATGCGCCCATGGGAAGCCCGTGAAATTTGTGACATCCTGCGACGCATACCTGGATGGAGGGAACGGAACGGACGGGCGCGCGTACCAGGCTACGGGCTGCAAACCGTCTTCGAAAGGGTGTAACAGATAGGTCGGATTTATCTGTTCACCATCTGATACATCTGATACACCCCCCGTAGCAGATGTATCAGTCGTGTATCAGATAAAAATCGGGTATCTGATACATGAAAAAGCTAGTCGTATCAAGGGAAGTTGAGATGTTGTATCAGATGTATCAGTGATTTTTCTATATGCGATGAAAAGTAAATTAGCATAGGAGCAATAGAGTAACAGTATATGGTATTCCTATGCTAAACGCGTTTTGGGCGCATATACGCGCGTGTGAGTGTTCATCTGAACACTAGCACACAGTGAGGTGATTGAGTCGTGCGTGAGTCCACATTGGAGCGCCGTTTGGTTCGGGAGGTCGAGCGCATCGGCGGCCGGGCGCCGAAGTGGGTGTCGCCCGGTAACCGTGGTGTGCCTGATCGTATTGTGATTCTGCCTGGTGGCCGGGTGGCGTTCGTCGAGATGAAGGCGCCGGGCAAACCGTTAGCGCCATTGCAGGTGAGATGGGCGAAGATTTTGAGCGGTCTTGGGCATCGAGTTTACAGGATTGATTCGGATGAGAGCATAGACCGGTTTATCGCGGAGGTGACCAGGAATGGAGTACAAATCCCATAAATACCAGGAGTATGCAACTCAGAAGATTATCGAGTGCCCCGCCGTCTTGTTGTTCCTGGATATGGGCCTTGGTAAAACGGTGAGCACCCTAACAGCTATCGACCTTTTGTTGCATGACTACTTCGAGGTCAGTCGTGTATTGGTGATCGCGCCGTTGCGGGTCGCGCAAAACACATGGGCGCGAGAAGTCGAAAAGTGGGATCATCTGCGGCATTTGCGGATTAGTAAAGTACTTGGGAGCGTCGCCCAACGTCGGAGGGCGTTGCAGGCTGACGCGGACATTTGGATTACGAATCGCGAGAACACCGAGTGGCTCGTCAGCGAGTACGGCACCAGATGGCCGTTTGACATGGTTGTCATTGACGAGTCGAGCAGTTTCAAGAATCACCAGTCGAAGCGATTCCGGGCATTGCGGCGTGTGCGGCCCATGATCAAGCGCATCGTCGAGCTAACCGGTACGCCGGCGCCGAATGGATTGCTTGATCTTTGGCCGCAGGTGTACCTGGCGGACCAGGGTGAACGACTCGGCAAGACCATCACTGGATATCGGGATCGATACTTTATTCCAGCCGACCGGGACGGCCACATCGTCTACAAGTGGCGGCAGAAGAAAGAGGCTGAGCAGTGTATCTTTGAGGCCATCTCGGATATCGCGGTGAGCATGAAGGCCGAAGACTGGCTGGAACTGCCGCCGCGTGTTGACAGGATCGTACCGGTCAGGCTTGAGGGTAAGGCGAGAGCATTGTACGAGCAGCTGGAA
>NZ_BSBJ01000026.1:0-597 GCF_027923525.1 Alicyclobacillus hesperidum subsp. aegles
GGAGCCGAAGCCGAAGCGAAAGCGAGTCTGAAGAGGGCGAATGAGTTTGTTGTCATCGACCCGAAACCGGGTGATCTACCCCTGGTCAGGGTGAAGTGCGGGTAACACCGCATGGAGGCCCGAACCCACTGGCGTTGAAAAGCCAGGGGATGAACTGGGGGTAGGGGAGAAATTCCAATCGAACCCGGAGATAGCTGGTTCTCCCCGAAATAGCTTGAGGGCTAGCGTCAGGGGATGAGTTGTGGAGGTAGAGCACTGATTGGGTGCGGGGCCCGCGAGGGTTACCAAGCTCAGTCAAACTGCGAATGCCACAATGTCGAAGAACCTGGCAGTCAGACTACGAGTGATAAGACCCGTGGTCAAGAGGGAAACAGCCCAGACCAACAGCTAAGGTCCCAAAGTACCGGTTCAGTGGGGAACGATGTGGCGTTGCACAGACAACCAGGATGTTGGCTTAGAAGCAGCCACCATTGAAAGAGTGCGTAATAGCTCACTGGTCGAGTGGCGCTGCGCGGAAAATGTAACGGGGCTAAACCGGACACCGAAGCTATGGATGGAGACATGGTAGGGGAGCGTTCCACTGGCGGAGAAGCAGAG
>NZ_BSBJ01000027.1:0-302 GCF_027923525.1 Alicyclobacillus hesperidum subsp. aegles
ATCGCGTTCGCTTTCTCTTCCTCGAGGTACTTAGATGTTTCAGTTCCCTCGGTTGCCTCCGTATGCCTATGTGTTCAGCATCCGGTACTAGCGCTTCCCGCTAGTGGGTTCCCCCATTCGGACATCCACGGATCCATGCTCGCGTACAGCTCCCCGTGGCATTTCGGTGTTCGCCCCGTCCTTCTTCGGCTCTTGGCGCCTAGGCATCCTCCGTGCGCTCTTCCTAACTTCACCGTCCATGACTTCCGTCATGTCACCTGTTCCAATCCTCGGTTACCAGGTTGCAAGGTCATTTCATATGC
>NZ_BSBJ01000028.1:0-358 GCF_027923525.1 Alicyclobacillus hesperidum subsp. aegles
TTGCCTTAACCTCGCTTGTCATCATCACTCGCCGGTTCATTCTACAAAAGGCACGCCGTCACACCTCTCGGTGCTCCGACTGCTTGTAAGCACACGGTTTCAGGTTCTCTTTCACTCCGCTCCCGCGGTTCTTTTCACCTTTCCCTCACGGTACTATCCGCTATCGGTCGCCAAGGAGTATTTAGCCTTAGGAGGTGGTCCTCCCAGATTCCCACGGGATTCCTCGTGTCCCGCAGTACTTGGGGTCTGTTTCACGCTCCCCTGTGCCTTTCGGATACCGGGCTCTCACCGTCTCTGGCCGGCCTTCCCATGCCGTTCTCCTAAACACAAGTTCGCGCTGGCTACCTGCAGCTCGCCC
>NZ_BSBJ01000029.1:0-269 GCF_027923525.1 Alicyclobacillus hesperidum subsp. aegles
TGAAACATCTAAGTACCTCGAGGAAGAGAAAGCGAACGCGATTCCGTAAGTAGTGGCGAGCGAAAGCGGAGGAGCCCAAACCGTATACGTGGTACAGACTGCAGTCGATGCGTATACGGGGTAGCGGGGCTGTTCGGGCGAGCTGCAGGTAGCCAGCGCGAACTTGTGTTTAGGAGAACGGCATGGGAAGGCCGGCCAGAGACGGTGAGAGCCCGGTATCCGAAAGGCACAGGGGAGCGTGAAACAGACCCCAAGTACTGCGGGACACG
>NZ_BSBJ01000030.1:0-532 GCF_027923525.1 Alicyclobacillus hesperidum subsp. aegles
CCATAGGGCTGAGAGAGATAGGAGGTAGCCTGCTTGACTTCACGGATTGCAATACCCGCGAACTGCGCCGCCGTGTTGCTCGCGCCAAACAAGCTATAGGTGTTGTTCGCGTTCAATACAACCGGCGAACCAAACGGAATCGGATTGGTATCTGTCGACTGCACCGGCCGATTCACGATAATTGCGTCAGCCGACCGCGAGACGTTACCCGGGTAGCCGAAGTTTAGCGTCTTGCCAATTGCAAAACCGCCCATGTCATGTCCTCCTTACTGCACGTTTTTGTAGTGCGGATTGTATTTGCGTGCCCACTCCATGCCGAGTTGCGACAAGTCCTGCGGTGGTTGCGTGCCGCCTGAGGCGCGCTGCCTATCCGCCACATGCCGACGCGTAGCTCGTTGGATTTGCCCATAAGTATTGGTCGTCGGACGCCCTTTGATCGCCGCAATCGCTGCGTCGGCAGCTTTCTTCTTGGCCACGGGATCCGAGATAGCTGCGATCACGGGCTTAATCGCACGGAGCGCTGCAATCTTGG
>NZ_BSBJ01000031.1:0-1841 GCF_027923525.1 Alicyclobacillus hesperidum subsp. aegles
GTATCTTTGAGGCCATCTCGGATATCGCGGTGAGCATGAAGGCCGAAGACTGGCTGGAACTGCCGCCGCGTGTTGACAGGATCGTACCGGTCAGGCTTGAGGGTAAGGCGAGAGCATTGTACGAGCAGCTGGAACGGGATCTTCTTTTGCCGTTTGCTGATGCTGATGTGGTGGCGAGCACTGCGGCTGTGTTGAGCAACAAGCTGTTGCAAATGGCGTCTGGTGCAGTGTACGACGAAGAGCGCGGCGTGAAGCTGATTCACGACGCGAAGCTGGATGCACTGGAGGACATCATCGAGGCTGCGAACGGCAAACCGGTGATGGTGTTCTATAACTTCAAGCATTCACTGGAGCGCATTCAGCGGCGGTTTCCGCAGGCTCGAGTCTTGCGTAAAGGGCGTGAAGGGAACGAGGACATCCGAGCCTGGAACAACGACGAGATTCCGCTGTTGTTGCTGCACCCGAAGTCGGCAGGGCACGGTCTGAACCTTCAGGAATCTAGTTGCCAGACGGTGGTGTGGTACGACCAGATCTGGAGCCTGGAAGAGGACCAGCAGGCAAATGCCCGTGTCCATCGACAGGGACAGACACGACCCATCGTCGTCCTGCGGATCGTGGCGGAAGATACGATGGACGAAGAAGCTGTGAAGGCGTTGGAGCAGAAAGCGACCGGGCAGGAAGAGTTGATGCAAGCTGTGAAAGTCCGTATTGCCAGAGTGCGCGGCGTACCGGTGGAGGTGTAAGCCATGACAACCTACGTTGTGGACAAGGTGCGAACCCGACAAGCTGTACAAGCTTATTTCGCGGTCTATCGTCGGTTTGTGCAGCTGCTGAATGCCGGCACAGTGCCGCGCGAGGAGCTGCCGCCTGTGCCGGGGTACGAGAATGCGGCTGATCCGGACTCCATTCACGCGCCAGGTTTTCGACCGGGATCGCCCGTAGCAGTGATCGACGGCAAGCTACGGTATATGGCGTGGTTCGTGAAAGATGTGAATCGCGTTGTGCGTGGGTTGCCGCGGTATCAGGAGGTGATCATCCGCACGCAGTTCATGGGGCGGGAGCAGCTGTCGAATGAGGAGACGTATGAGGCCTTGTTGCGTGCAGATTCGCGGTGGTGTTACGGGATGCGGCATTTCGAGAGTCAGCGCTCGGAAGCGATTATGACTTTAGCGGATTTACTTGGTCTCACTCTATATCTGGAAAATTCCCAGTGAAGTGTGCGGAAATTATGCGGATTATGTGCGGAAATCCCGTGATACAATGGCCTTGGATAAGTGCACCCAAAATTCGATGACGCACTTCCGGCTGCCCTGTGGGGCGGCCTTTTTTGTGGCGCTAAAGGAGGTCGAACGCGTGTTATGCCAAGAAGGTTACCCATGTGTGTACTTGCGTATGGTATTAACCTCCAAAGGCATGTGCACGCTTGCGACTTGCCCGATGATACGTGTGAACGATAAGGTGCACGATAGGTTGAGCGGGGAAATCACGAGTTGGAACGGCAGTGGCGTAAAGAGAGAGGACAAACCGCCCTCTCGTTCGCTTACACAGAAAATTACTTAGACTTTTTAGAATTCGCTTGAGAAATCCCACAAAACCAACTCAATCCATCATCTGGAGGTGGGGTGAGATGTAGTGCCGCGACCCCGGAATCCAAAGCGCGACGAAGCGAAACGGATTTGGCTTGAGAGCGGTGGTCAGATCGCGTTAAAGAATATCGCGCAACAGCTTGGCGTTTCTGACAGCCAGGTTCGTAACTGGAAAGTTGCTGACGACTGGGAAAACAGCGGAATTGTTGCGCAACAAAACATGAATCGTGGCGCAACAAAACGTAAGCCGGGGGC
>NZ_BSBJ01000032.1:0-337 GCF_027923525.1 Alicyclobacillus hesperidum subsp. aegles
GTTGCTTCGAATTAAACCACATGCTCCACTGCTTGTGCGGGCCCCCGTCAATTCCTTTGAGTTTCAGTCTTGCGACCGTACTCCCCAGGCGGAGTGCTTATTGGGTTTCCTTCGGCACTGAGGTGTATCCCCCCAACACCTAGCACTCATCGTTTACGGCGTGGACTACCAGGGTATCTAATCCTGTTTGCTCCCCACGCTTTCGTGCCTCAGCGTCAGTCACTGTCCAGCAAGGCGCCTTCGCCACTGGTATTCCTCCACATATCTACGCATTTCACCGCTACACGTGGAATTCCCCTTGCCTCTCCAGCACTCAAGTCATGCAGTTTCCAAAGCC
>NZ_BSBJ01000033.1:0-334 GCF_027923525.1 Alicyclobacillus hesperidum subsp. aegles
CTGTTCTAGATGCGGGATTAGGCAACGCGTGTCAGTCGGTCTCTGGTGAATGCTGAAACCGACAATGAACTGGTTCTCGGTACCCACTTGAACGTTGTATCCGGGCTTGAGTTGCCCATTTCTCATATGATCCTCTTTCATCCGCATGAAGGTTGCATCCGGGTCGGTCTTACTGTAGTTGTTTCGCCCTTGGAATACCGATTGTTGAGCCTCGTACTTCCGACACCGAGGCACGTAATCCTTGCGAAATGTACGAACTGCCTTACGCAACGGTTTATTGGTCTTATCCTCTGCCAAACGTTGTTCTAGCCGGGATACGGTCTCTTCGAGCTGC
>NZ_BSBJ01000034.1:0-269 GCF_027923525.1 Alicyclobacillus hesperidum subsp. aegles
CTCCGCCTGGGGAGTACGGTCGCAAGACTGAAACTCAAAGGAATTGACGGGGGCCCGCACAAGCAGTGGAGCATGTGGTTTAATTCGAAGCAACGCGAAGAACCTTACCAGGGCTTGACATCCCTCTGACGGGTACAGAGATGTACCTTCCCTTCGGGGCAGAGGAGACAGGTGGTGCATGGTTGTCGTCAGCTCGTGTCGTGAGATGTTGGGTTAAGTCCCGCAACGAGCGCAACCCTTGACCTGTGTTACCAGCACGTAGAGGTGGG
>NZ_BSBJ01000035.1:0-294 GCF_027923525.1 Alicyclobacillus hesperidum subsp. aegles
TCCCAGGATGCGCATTTCACTACATCCCTCGCTCGCTGCTTGGACGGCCTCTTCCATCCGGCCGCTTCCCTCATCCTCCTGCGTCACCCCTTCGCTCAATCGCTCTCGGTGGTACAGGAATTTCAACCTGTTGTCCTTCGACTACGCCTCTCGGCCTCGCCTTAGGTCCCGACTTACCCTGGGCGGACGAGCCTTCCCCAGGAACCCTTGGGCTTTCGGCGGAGGGGATTCTCACCCCTCTTTTCGCTACTCATACCGGCATTCTCACTTCCACTCGCTCCACATCGCCTTCCG
>NZ_BSBJ01000036.1:0-304 GCF_027923525.1 Alicyclobacillus hesperidum subsp. aegles
ACGGTGACGGTCGTGAACTCGAAAGCGGATGAGATTGCTGCTGAAAAGGCGGCGACGCGGCGCTCGAAAGCCGGTGAGTAACGGTGAGTATGAATCCGCCGCTGTCAGACCCGATGGACTTCTACTCGTTTGGAGACGGATCGAACATTCGTCAGGGCACCAATCCGCCCTATGCGGTGAGTGACTTTCTCGCCGTGTATCCGCAGTTTGGCACAGACGCCAACGGTAACGCTATCGTACCGCAATCCGTTCTACAGACGTTCGTCACGTTGGCGTCGTCCGTGCTGCAACAGGTGCGCTGGCG
>NZ_BSBJ01000037.1:0-269 GCF_027923525.1 Alicyclobacillus hesperidum subsp. aegles
TGGGAGATCGGCAGTGATGTTTGCTTCATCCTCGTCTCCTATGCTGACAGCCCTTACACGCGGCAAATCCAGACAGACTATGCGCCTTTGGACGATGCGAATGCCCAAGTCAACCAGACGTACACGGTCGGCTTGCGCGTGTCGTGGACGTTCTATGGCCCGAATGCCTTCTCCCATGCCGACCTTGTCCGCTCCGCTCTTTATCTGGACTCCACCACGCAGACACTGGCATCAAGCAACGTCGCGCTTGTGACAGACGTCCCCATGCC
>NZ_BSBJ01000038.1:0-639 GCF_027923525.1 Alicyclobacillus hesperidum subsp. aegles
ACAGTACCGAAGTCCCAGAGTTCACACTGCCGAGAAAAGCCTCTAGCGATGCAGCAGGTGCCCGTACCGGAAACCGACACAGGTGGGCGCGTGGAGAACACGAAGGCGCGCGGGAGAACTCTCGTTAAGGAACTCGGCAAAATGGCCCCGTAACTTCGGGAGAAGGGGCGCTCTGAGAAGAGCCGCAGTGAAAAGGCCCAAGCGACTGTTTAGCAAAAACACAGGTCTCTGCGAAGCCGAAAGGCGAAGTATAGGGGCTGACGCCTGCCCGGTGCTGGAAGGTTAAGAGGAGGGCTTAGGGGGAACCCGAAGGCTCGAATTGAAGCCCCAGTAAACGGCGGCCGTAACTATAACGGTCCTAAGGTAGCGAAATTCCTTGTCAGGTAAGTTCTGACCCGCACGAAAGGCGTAACGACTTGGGCGCTGTCTCAACGAGAGACCCGGTGAAATTGTAATACCTGTGAAGATGCAGGTTACCCGCGGTTAGACGGAAAGACCCCGTGGAGCTTGACTGTAGCTTGATATGGGATACGGGTACGTCATGTACAGGATAGGTGGGAGACGGAGAAGCTTGGGCGCCAGCCTGAGTGGAGTCGGCGTTGGGATACCACCCTTGAGGTACTAGTATTCTAACCTATC
>NZ_BSBJ01000039.1:0-269 GCF_027923525.1 Alicyclobacillus hesperidum subsp. aegles
TGAAACATCTAAGTACCTCGAGGAAGAGAAAGCGAACGCGATTCCGTAAGTAGTGGCGAGCGAAAGCGGAGGAGCCCAAACCGTATACGTGGTACAGACTGCAGTCGATGCGTATACGGGGTAGCGGGGCTGTTAGGGCGAGCTGCAGGTAGCCAGCGCGAACTTGTGTTTAGGAGAACGGCATGGGAAGGCCGGCCAGAGACGGTGAGAGCCCGGTATCCGAAAGGCACAGGGGAGCGTGAAACAGACCCCAAGTACTGCGGGACACG
>NZ_BSBJ01000040.1:0-511 GCF_027923525.1 Alicyclobacillus hesperidum subsp. aegles
TATGTAGTCTCATTTGTCCCAAACAAACCCATAGAAGCCACGAGCGAATAGTGCTGACCTATGTGACGGTACGTCATAAAATCAGGCATATCAAAAACTATATTGGTGGTCATTGACACGCCTGGATTAAGATTGGTTGGCATTGTTCCAGCATCGGTATTGGCATATATCTCTGCAGTTGAATCAGGCTGGTAAGTATCTCCGTTTATATCTTGTAAGTGAAAAATGTCATCTACGATCGCTAATGGACTTGAACCATCGTTTTTGATGGTCACGTTGATGACCCAAAACGCACCATCTGCAGTATCACCTATCCCGTCATAACCAACGCTTTTAACCTGTTGCAGCGAGTTTACTCGGACTTCCAAATCTCCTACTCTTCCGTATGTTTCAACCGGAACATAGCGCACTTTTGATGTATTAGAAGTAGAAGAATCGGCAGACGTGTTAGACTGCGCTGACTGCGACACATTTGTTGTCGCGGTAACAGAGGATGTGTTTTCACCTTCAT
>NZ_BSBJ01000041.1:0-377 GCF_027923525.1 Alicyclobacillus hesperidum subsp. aegles
CCATGACTTCCGTCATGTCACCTGTTCCAATCCTCGGTTACCAGGTTGCAAGGTCATTTCATATGCAGTTGCCAAGGTCCTTGAGTTCGCAAATCACTCTTGCGAGTCATTCGCTCCCTCAAAACTAAACACACTCCGCGGCCATCTTCCTTCGCATGACTTCGTCATTCGTCTTCCGGCTCCCTCACGTACATCCAGTACACTCGGTTCGCCTTCATCCTCATTCCTTGTCCTGCTCGAAACCTGACACGCGTTTCCCACGCCCTCTTCGCATTTCTCCGTAGAAAGGAGGTGATCCAGCCGCACCTTCCGATACGGCTACCTTGTTACGACTTCACCCCAATCATCCGCCCCACCTTCGGCGGCTGGCTCCCTTG
>NZ_BSBJ01000042.1:0-272 GCF_027923525.1 Alicyclobacillus hesperidum subsp. aegles
TCGAGAAGAAACTCGACGCTCTGACGGAGCTCGTGCAGAAGCTCGCAGAAAGCAAAGCGGCGACGAGTGACGAGGAAACGCCGGAAGAGGCCATTGATGCCGCGATTGCTCAGATGGAAGATCCGGAGAACACGCCTCCGCGCACGGATGACGACGACCCCGAGGAAGATGATGCGCACCTCATCGATCCTGGCATGGTCGAGGACGAGGCTGGCCCCATCGCTCCGCCAGAGGATCGTCCGCGCTCCGGATTTACGGCGGCAGACACGGCA
>NZ_BSBJ01000043.1:0-269 GCF_027923525.1 Alicyclobacillus hesperidum subsp. aegles
GCCACCATTGAAAGAGTGCGTAATAGCTCACTGGTCGAGTGGCGCTGCGCGGAAAATGTAACGGGGCTAAACCGGACACCGAAGCTATGGATGGAGACATGGTAGGGGAGCGTTCCACTGGCGGAGAAGCAGAGTCGGAAGGCGATGTGGAGCGAGTGGAAGTGAGAATGCCGGTATGAGTAGCGAAAAGAGGGGTGAGAATCCCCTCCGCCGAAAGCCCAAGGGTTCCTGGGGAAGGCTCGTCCGCCCAGGGTAAGTCGGGACCTAAG
>NZ_BSBJ01000044.1:0-476 GCF_027923525.1 Alicyclobacillus hesperidum subsp. aegles
GCTCGCTGCACGACAGACTCCAGACTTTCGAACCATTAATCGATTCCGCTCGCAACGAATGAAAGGTCTCATTGACGACGTATTCGCGGCTGTATTACAACTGCTTATCGAAGAAGGATACGTCACCATGGAACGCTATTTCCTTGACGGCACGAAAATCGAGGCCAACGCCAATCGGTATACCTTTGTATGGAAAAAGTCCACAGACCGGTATCAGGAAAAGTTGCAGACCCAGATTCGTCAACTGTTGGCCGAGATTGATGAAGTCAACCAACAGGAACAAAAGGAGTACGGGGAACGGGATCTGGAGGAACTAGGCGAAGGGAAAGTGATCACGGCCGTGCAGCTCGAAGAGACCGTATCCCGGCTAGAACAACGTTTGGCAGAGGATAAGACCAATAAACCGTTGCGTAAGGCAGTTCGTACATTTCGCAAGGATTACGTGCCTCGGTGTCGGAAGTACGAGGCTCAACAAT
>NZ_BSBJ01000045.1:0-281 GCF_027923525.1 Alicyclobacillus hesperidum subsp. aegles
TTCCTGTACCACCGAGAGCGATTGAGCGAAGGGGTGACGCAGGAGGATGAGGGAAGCGGCCGGATGGAAGAGGCCGTCCAAGCAGCGAGCGAGGGATGTAGTGAAATGCGCATCCTGGGAATCGTGAGCTGTGAAGGGGAGGGAAGCACAGTACCGAAGTCCCAGAGTTCACACTGCCGAGAAAAGCCTCTAGCGATGCAGCAGGTGCCCGTACCGGAAACCGACACAGGTGGGCGCGTGGAGAACACGAAGGCGCGCGGGAGAACTCTCGTTAAGGAACT
>NZ_BSBJ01000046.1:0-309 GCF_027923525.1 Alicyclobacillus hesperidum subsp. aegles
CTCCGTGCGCTCTTCCTAACTTCACCGTCCATGACTTCCGTCATGTCACCTGTTCCAATCCTCGGTTACCAGGTTGCAAGGTCATTTCATATGCAGTTGCCAAGGTCCTTGAGTTCGCAAATCACTCTTGCGAGCAATTCGCTCCCTCAAAACTAAACACACTCCGCGGCCATCTCTGACACGCGTTTCCCACGCCCTCTTCGCATTTCTCCGTAGAAAGGAGGTGATCCAGCCGCACCTTCCGATACGGCTACCTTGTTACGACTTCACCCCAATCATCCGCCCCACCTTCGGCGGCTGGCTCCCTTG
>NZ_BSBJ01000047.1:0-311 GCF_027923525.1 Alicyclobacillus hesperidum subsp. aegles
GGTCACCCTCTCAGGTCGGCTACGCATCGTCGCCTTGGTGAGCCGTTACCTCACCAACTAGCTAATGCGCCGCGGGCTCCTCTTTCAGCGCTGCATTTGCAGCTTTCCTCACAAGAAGATGCCTCCTCGTGACCTATCCGGCATTAGCACCCGTTTCCGAGTGTTATTCCGGTCTGAAAGGCAGATTGCCCACGTGTTACTCACCCGTCCGCCGCTGACATCCGAAGATGTCCGCACGACTTGCATGTATTAGGCACGCCGCCAGCGTTCGTCCTGAGCCAGGATCAAACTCTCAATGAAATCTCACTATC
>NZ_BSBJ01000048.1:0-12267 GCF_027923525.1 Alicyclobacillus hesperidum subsp. aegles
ACCGCTACATGGATCGGGTGTTGGTATCGTGGGATGACCCGCCGAGTCCAGAGCAACTGGCCGGCGAGTCACACATCTACGGGCACTACCATGCAGGCTGCATCTTTAACTGCCGCTGCTATGCGGCGCCGCTGATACGACTTGACTACGGCGTCGAATGGCCGGCGAAGGTGTATCGAAACGGGCAAATCGTCCGGATGACACAAGCGGAGTTCAAACGATTTACGGGAGCCTACTGAGGCTCTTTTTTTCATGCTGAAAGGGGGTGAGAATCACGACCAAAGCGTATTATGCCAGTCGCTTCTCACCAAACCTGTCCTTTACGCCGGAGGGCTTTCTAATCGCGCAGAATGTCTCGATCAGTCGTGCCGGCTGGTACGAGTATCTTGAAAGCGAGATCGGCCTGCCCGGAAACAACATCGTGCGTGTCTTCCGGCCGCCAGAAGAAGTGTTTAGTGCCGCTGCGATGGCGAGCTTCGAGGGCAAGCCCGTGACGGACCGACATCCTCCAGACGGCGTATCACCGGAGGACGCGGCGGTCTATGTCAAGGGAACCGCGCGCAACGTTCGGCGCGGCACAGGCGAGGACAGCGATCTCCTGTTCGCCGATCTCATCATCTACGACAAGCGCCTCATCGACGAGATCATGGGCGGCAAGCGAGAAGTCTCTGCAGGCTATGAGTGCGACTACGTCCCGCAAGAGGACGGCACGTACTTGCAGGTCAACATCGTCGGCAATCATGTCGCCGTCGTTGAGCGCGGGCGCGCAGGCGATCGTGTACGCATCCACGACGAGGACAACGCCGAAGAAGTGTCTAAGCGCTACGGCATCGCGGTGAAAAAGGACGGCCATCGCTCCCCTCCAGAGGGCTACCCCCAAAACCGTGACGATTACGCAGACCCAGTCAACTACAAGTACCCCATCGACTCATCTCATCTCCGCTCAGCTCTCGAGTTTTATAACCGTACAGGCGAACGTGAAGCTGGCGACTACACGCCGGAAGAATGGCGTGTCATCGGCCGGCGCATCGTCGCTCGACTCGAGGATGGGTATGAACTCAAAGATGGAAAGATTCAGCAGAAAACCACAAGAACGAAAGGTGCTGATCACATGAAGGTGAAACTGCCGCACCGCAAGCAGTCGCGAGTGACAGACGTCCTAGCGGCCATTGGCCTCAAGCACTTCGCGGCTGATGCAGAGCCGGACGAAATTGTAGATGCCGTAGATGCTATGGCAGAAGAGCGCGTTGCCTCGCAGGAGCCAGACACTACGGCAGATGCAGATCCTACATCTCCAGACACGGAGCGTATGGATGCGCTCGAGAAGAAACTCGACGCTCTGACGGAGCTCGTGCAGAAGCTCGCAGAAAGCAAAGCGGCGACGAGTGACGAGGAAACGCCGGAAGAGGCCATTGATGCCGCGATTGCTCAGATGGAAGATCCGGAGAACACGCCTCCGCGCACGGATGACGACGACCCCGAGGAAGATGATGCGCACCTCATCGATCCTGGCATGGTCGAGGACGAGGCTGGCCCCATCGCTCCGCCAGAGGATCGTCCGCGCTCCGGATTTACGGCGGCAGACACGGCAACCAAGATTGCAGCGCTCCGTGCGATTAAGCCCGTGATCGCAGCTATCTCGGATCCCGTGGCCAAGAAGAAAGCTGCCGACGCAGCGATTGCGGCGATCAAAGGGCGTCCGACGACCAATACTTATGGGCAAATCCAACGAGCTACGCGTCGGCATGTGGCGGATAGGCAGCGCGCCTCAGGCGGCACGCAACCACCGCAGGACTTGTCGCAACTCGGCATGGAGTGGGCACGCAAATACAATCCGCACTACAAAAACGTGCAGTAAGGAGGACATGACATGGGCGGTTTTGCAATTGGCAAGACGCTAAACTTCGGCTACCCGGGTAACGTCTCGCGGTCGGCTGACGCAATTATCGTGAATCGGCCGGTGCAGTCGACAGATACCAATCCGATTCCGTTTGGTTCGCCGGTTGTATTGAACGCGAACAACACCTATAGCTTGTTTGGCGCGAGCAACACGGCGGCGCAGTTCGCGGGTATTGCAATCCGTGAAGTCAAGCAGGCTACCTCCTATCTCTCTCAGCCCTATGGTCAGACGCAATATAACCCAGGCGATCCGTGTGATGTCATTGAGCGCGGTTCGGTCACGGTCACATGCAATGTCGGCACCCCGACCGCAGGCGGTCCCGTGTACATCCGCGTCGCCCTGAACTCGTCCATCCCACAAGGTGTGATTGGTGGATTCGAGGCGGCGGCCGATGGCACCAACACGGTGGAACTCACAAACGTCGTGTGGAAGACCGGCCTTATGGATGCGAACAACACGGCAGAAATTACGATTCTCACGCGGAACAAACCGTAACTCTAGGTGAGGGGGCTTAACACATGACAATCAATCCTGGACAGCGAGTCTACACTGTGCCGGGCATGCAGGGGCGCGTCATGACGAATGACGCGGCGATTGCAAGTGGCATGGCTTTTCTGAATGCCGAGCTCGAAAAGCGCGACCCTCGCCTGCTCGAGCCGTTGCAGAGCGTGACCTGGCCTCGCGACATTGTGGCACGCACTGGCGGCGGCTGGGTGGAGTTCACATCGCAGTACTTCACCGACTACGCCACGACAGGAGGCGTGAATAACAGCGGCATCATAGGCGGCGAAACGAACGACATTCCGATCATGCAGGCGAACATCAACAAGGAAGTTTGGAAGGTGTTCACCTTCTCAAACATCCTGAAGGTTCCGTTCGTCGACCAGCAAAAATTGCAGGGCATCGGGCGTTCACTTGACGACATCCTCGATAAAGGCATTCGACTGAACTACAACAAGTCGATCGACAACATCGTGTATGTGGGCGTGCCCTCGATTGGCGTGACGGGGCTCACCAACGACCCGAATGTAACCACGAGCGCGGCGCCGAATGGTGCAAGCGGATCGTCCCAGTGGGTGAACAAGACACCGGACGAGATTCTGGCTGATGTCAACAGCATCATTGAGGCGACATGGCAAGCGTCGGAATACGACTTGACCGGCATGGCGAACCATATCCTCGTACCGCCCGTGCAGTATAGCTACTTGGTCGGTCGGACGGTGTCGAGCGCCGGTAACATCTCCATTCTCCAGTTCCTTCTCGAGAACAACCTTGGTCGTAACCAGGGGATTGAACTGGCCATCATGCCATCTCGTTGGTGCACGGGTGCAGGTACGGGCGGCAAAGACCGCATGATCGCGTATGTCAACAGCGAGGATCGCGTGAACTTTGATCTGACTGTGCCGCTTTCGCGTGTCATGACGCAGCCGCAGGTCACGGAGATGGCCTATCTGACGGCATACGCGGCGCAAATTGGTCAAGTCAAGATCTTGTACTATCAGAGCATCCAGTACATGGACGGAATTTAAGAGAGGTGCGAGACATGCGAATCTTTTCGAAGAAGGCATACAAGTTCCATCACCCGACCGGTGCGGAAGCGCCGGTCTCCGTCCGTGCCCTTGATTTTACGGATGTGCCGGATTGGGTACAGCACTCGATGATGTTCCAGTGGGCGCTAGAGGACGAAACGGTGACGGTCGTGAACTCGAAAGCGGATGAGATTGCTGCTGAAAAGGCGGCGACGCGGCGCTCGAAAGCCGGTGAGTAACGGTGAGTATGAATCCGCCGCTGTCAGACCCGATGGACTTCTACTCGTTTGGAGACGGATCGAACATTCGTCAGGGCACCAATCCGCCCTATGCGGTGAGTGACTTTCTCGCCGTGTATCCGCAGTTTGGCACAGACGCCAACGGTAACGCTATCGTACCGCAATCCGTTCTACAGACGTTCGTCACGTTGGCGTCGTCCGTGCTGCAACAGGTGCGCTGGCGGTCCTACTGGCAGGTCGCCGTAGGACTGTTCACTGCCCACTTTGCCACACTGTATCTTCAAAGCTTGGCCGATCCGAACAGTGGTGCGGCAGCGGTGTTTGAGGCCGGACGTGCTCAAGGTGTGATCACAGGTGAGTCTGTCGGCGACGTGTCATATTCCGCAGATACAGCGGTCGCGAACGTGGACGGTTGGGCAGCATGGAATCTCACGTCATACGGTCAACAGTTGGCCACGATTGGGCGCCTCGTCGGGCGCGGTGGCATGTATGTGTGGTGATGGGTCGTGATCAAGGCCATGGCCAAGGTGACGGTCAAAAAAGACCTCACTGCAGAGATCAAGAAGTCCTTACAGGCCCTTGCGCATTCTGACGTCTACGTCGGCATCCCGGAGGGCGACATCGGCGATCATCCGAACATCACGAATGCGCAGCTGCTTTACATTCAGACGCATGGTGTCCGGACAAAAGAGATGCGCGAAGAAATGAACGACTACATGGGTATCACTGCCGATGGTATGCCGATTATGCGGGACTTCAATCGCTTTTTGGATAACCTTGATAGCATGCCATACAGTCAGGCCTACGATCTGTTCATTCACGAACACGGCTCTGCCCTTTGGAAAATCCCTCCCCGCCCTGTACTAGAACCAGCTATCGACCACAGCAAGGATGTCATCGCGGATCAGTTACGACAAGCTACTCTCGCCGCACTCAATGGCGGAGATGTGCAATCACAACTGCGTAAAGCTGGTGAAATCGGCATGCAAGCCGCGAGAGACTGGTTTGTCAATCCGCTTAACGAGTGGCCAGCAAATGCACCATCGACGGTGAAGCAAAAAGGTAGTGACCGACCACTCATTGATACAGGCAACCTGCGCCAATCGATCACATACGTGGTGGTGACGGACGAGTGAATCTCGCTGGAGTGGTCTCTAACTCGCATATGTCCCAAACCGTCACGATTTTCCGTAAGGGCGGCAGTTGGGTCGGTGGTCGGTGGCAACCCACGGAGGTATCCATCACGGCACGAGGTGTTGTGGATGTGCCTGATCCGACCGAGCTGGAGCAGGTACCGGAAGGCGATCGACAGAAAGGCGCCATTCGGCTCTATACTGCGACGCCGGTCATGTTGACCAACACGTCTGGCACATCCGACGAGATCCTGTGGCGCGGGAACCGCTATCGCGTGATGCAGGTTATCCCCTACGCGGACTACGGCTACTACAAGGCCATCGCAGTCAAGATGGATCCGGCCACGGAGGTGTCGTCGTAGTGGCTGACACGGTACTGACTGAGACGCAAATCGAAGATCTATTCCAGTCTTGGACAAGCCAAGTGCTCGGCGTGACAGATCCAAGTGCAGTGCGGATAGGATGGCCGATGGATGGATCACCGGCTTGGGAGATCGGCAGTGATGTTTGCTTCATCCTCGTCTCCTATGCTGACAGCCCTTACACGCGGCAAATCCAGACAGACTATGCGCCTTTGGACGATGCGAATGCCCAAGTCAACCAGACGTACACGGTCGGCTTGCGCGTGTCGTGGACGTTCTATGGCCCGAATGCCTTCTCCCATGCCGACCTTGTCCGCTCCGCTCTTTATCTGGACTCCACCACGCAGACACTGGCATCAAGCAACGTCGCGCTTGTGACAGACGTCCCCATGCCTCTTCGGGCACCGGAATTGTTCGATGGTCAGTGGTGGGATCGAGTCACCTTCTGGGCGCAGTTCAATGAGCTTGTAATGCGCCAATCGAGCGTTCCTTACATTGGGTCGGCGACGATTTCGGTTGAAGACGACCAAGGTGATTCGGAAGTCGTACAAGTTGTTGAAGGGTAGGTGGTGAGCTGTGACCACGCAATCATTGAACGGCATCGTCAATGTGACAGTGAGTGTATCCCCGTCGATGCCGTCTGCATCATCCCTTAATGTTGGGCTGATTGTCGGGACATCAACGATTATCCCCACAGCCACACGCGTGGCAACGTATAGCAGCACGAGCGACATGCTCAGTAGTGGATGGACAGGCACGGAGCCGGAATATAAGGCGGCCGTGGCATACTTTTCGCAGTCTCCCGCACCGACATCCGTCATGATCGGGCGGCAAGACGCCACGGTGCCAGAAACGCCGCTTGAGGCTGTGCAGGCGTGCCGTACGGCCAGCAATGGCTGGTACGGTGTCTATGTATGTGGGGTTGCCGACAGTGACATCGAGGCCATTGCGCAATATGTCCAAAGCGCACAGCCGCAAACGATGTTCTTTTACGACACGCAAAGCGCCAATGTCGCATCGGGCACGACCCCGAACGTCATGTCCACACTCCAGAGCGATAAGGACAATCGCACGTTTGGTCTCTATTCAGCGACTGAGCAGTACTCGGGCGCCGCGGCTATGGGTTTAGCCATGGGCTCAAACACAGGACTTGCCAATTCAACGTTCACCATGGCCTACAAGTCTTTGGTCGGCATCACGCCGGACAACCTTTCCACTCAGCAGGTCAGCAATATCACTGGTTGGAACGGGAATGTCTACACCACGTACGGCAACGGATATGAACTGCTGGTGCAAGGTCACATGGCAGACGGTACGCCGCTTGACCAGGTCTTGTATCTCGACGCGTTGACCGTGGACATCCAGACCACGGTAATGAATGCGCTGGTGTCCCTACCAAAAATCCCGCTCACCGATGCCGGCGTGACGATGCTCATGAACGACATCGCGCAGGTTTGTGATCAAGCTGTAACCACCGGCTTTTTGGCGCCAGGCATCTGGAATGGCCCAGCGATCCTCGGCCTCACACCGGGCACGAACCTGTCGAAGGGTTACATGATTCTTGCCGAGAAAGTGTCCACACTCACGCAAGAGCAGATCCAGCAACGACAGGCACCCCCGATCTACGCATGCGTCAAGTTGGCCGGTGCCATCGAGCATGTGGTTATCGGCGTGCAAGTGAGCTTGTAAGGAGGTGTGATGGATGCCAGCTACGACGACGTATAGTTTTGCGGATGTCATCTTTATCATCTCTCACCCGTCGCTTGGGCGGTACTCGGCGCAGGGAACCGGCCTCGGCAGTATCACGGTGACGATGTCGACCGACCGTACAGCGCACGACGTGGCCGCAGACGGTTCGATCATGATCAGCAAGATCGAGGGCAACAACGGCACGATTGCACTGCAGATCCAGCAGACATCCGGATTTAACGCGTGGCTTGTCAATGCCTATGACTATCTTGTCTCTGCGGATCCGTCTGAGTGGGCGCAGATGGCCGTCACGATCCGGTCGGTATCATCCGGCAACTTGATCAATGCGACGGGCGTGTCGTTCCAGAACCGCGCTGAACTGCCCTTGCAATCACAAGGCCAACAGCGCACATGGAACCTAATGGCATCTAGCATCACAGAGACTGTGGTGCCCACATACTGAGAGGTGGATAACGCATGAGCGAACGCTTCAAGACAGTCACCATCAAGGGGCGCGAGTACCAGATCAGCAAATGGCCAGCACGCGAGGGCGTGTACATCGTCACCAAACTCTCCGGTCTCCTTGCGCCGATGTTTGCCCCATTACTACAGGGTGCGGATGCACAGAAACTACTCAACGCCAAGAGCCCAGCTGACTTCGACTTGCACGGCATCGATATCGCTTCCATGTTCAAGCCGCTTGCCTCCATCCCGGAGGCTGACTTTCTGTATCTGCAGGACAAGTGCCTTGCGGTGGTAAAAGTCAAACTTCCCGCGGGATATATCAACGTCGTCAACGACAACGGCTCCTTCGCTATAGAAGACCTTGAGGAAGATAGCATGTTGATTCTGACGTTGATGGTACATGCCATCCTCCACAACCTGGCGGGTTTTTTCGACGGAAGCCCCTTGATGGGGTTGTTTGGCGCTACCCAGGCTACGAGCTCGCAAACTTGACGAATGTCGACCCGTTCCTGTACGCGCCGGTAGTAGCGGGATTCTGGAGCCATCGAGATCTGGTCGAGGATGTATTCACGCTCGATGATCTGCTCGATGCTCACGAGATTTTGCAAGTACGTGCGGAAAATGAGTGGCGGCAAGCTGAATATCTACGCGAAAGGAGCGAGATGCCATGATTGAAACCATTAAGGAGTATCTGGTGTCCCTCGGATTCGCGGTAGATCAATCGTCCTATGAGAAGGCCAGTAAAGCTATCGAGAACGCTGGCGAGATGTTGACTGGCTTTGGGACCAAGGCGGTGCGATTGTTTGGACAAGCGTCTACAGCTGTCGCGGCGTTTGGCGTCGCAGCTGCAACCGGTATGGCCAAGTTCCTCGGTGGATTGGGCAATCAGGAGATCCAGATGGAGATCCTGTCGCGTCAGCTGTGGACGACGCAACAGCAAGCCATGGCGTTTAACGCGACGCTCAAAGCCATGGGTGCGAATCTTCAGGATCTCTACTTGTCGCCTACACTGATGAGCCAGTACCAGCAGCTGCACTCCGTCGCGGAACAGATGCAGACACCAGCCGACTATCAGCAGCAGATCCGCATGGTGCAAGATTTGCAGTTGCAGTTCAAGCAGTTGCGACTCGAGGCGTACTACGCGCTACAGTGGATCGGTTACTACTTTATCAAGTACATGTCTGGCCCCATTACGAACGTCACGAACGTCCTGCAGTCGATCAACAGCGTGATCGTGAAGAATATGCCGACCTGGACGAAGCAAGTCGCACAGGTGATGGTGAGCTTTGTTCAGGCTGGCGAGTACATTGTGCAGGCACTCAGGTCGGTGTGGCACTGGCTGCAACAGCTTGCCCAATATGTACCAGGCTGGGCAAAGGCGATCGGGGCTGGTCTTGCAGCACTGGCGATCTCCAATCCGTTCTTCCGTATGATCACGGCCATTAGTACACTTATCCTACTGTTCGACGACTTCGAGACGTACCTGCATGGCGGTCAGTCCATGTTCGGTTCGTTTTGGCAGCAACTCATCGACTTCTTTGACAAGCTGTCGAAGAACGGGAACGGACTAAAGACGCTCAAAGACACGGTGTTGGGGCTGATCACTGCGATTTTAGGCGCACGCGTGCTCATCCCGATCGTTAACATGGTCAAAGATGCGTTTGTAGCGCTGTTTGCGATATTCGAAGCGGATCCCATTGTCGCAGCGCTTACTTTGATTGGCGTCGCACTCGCTGCTTTCGTCACACGGTTGGCGTTGGCGAGTGATAAAGGCAAACAGACTCAGGGTGTCTTACAAGATCTGCGCTCTGCTTTCTCGTGGCTGAACCAAGAAGTCGATAAATCAGCAAAATTCTTCGGGAACTTGTATGATCTCTTTCAGCAGAATGGTACGATTAAATCCTTTACATCAGCCGTCAAAGGTTTATTCAACGCGTTTGCAGACCTTGGCGGTGCGATTTTGAGCGTTTTATCTGGTATCGGAAGTCTCTTTGGTAAGGTCACAAATTCCAGTAATAAGAATGGTCTTCAAAACTTCTTCCAAATGATTGCCGATATGGCTATCGGCGCAATCGACGTTGTATCCAATCTCGTTGAAGGGCTCGCACAAGTCGTACAAATTGTCGGAGATGTGCTGCAGGGGAAATGGAGCGCTGCATGGGATTTCATCAAAAATCATATGTTGGCGGGGCCGACGGTCGCTCAATATGCAGCCATGCGCCAAAGTGGCGGTAATTCTTCCGCGACACAGCCCACATACGGCCCTCCCTCTTACCCGTACATGTTCCAAGGCCAATCTTCGGTCACTACCAAACATGTCACCGTGAACGCGAACCAGACGAATCACATCCACGGTACGAGCGCTCATGCTACGGCCAACGCCGTCACACGCTCGTACAACAAGAATCTCCATAACCTGCGAGGGGTGATCAGCTGATGGCCTCTCCAATCCTTGATTTGACCAAAGCGCCGATTAAAAGCTATGTGTATGCCAAGACGAACATCGGTGGCTGGTTCTTCGATGCCATCCTGCAGGCGACGCACACCAGTCAGCTGACGATCACACAACACCCTGTGCAGTCTGGATCGTCAATCTCCGACTACGCCTATATGCAGCCGCGTACGCTATCGCTCAATATCGGTATGACGGACGTGGCGAAGAGTTTCATCCCTGGTCAGTTTTCCGGCGGGTCGTCGCGCTCTGTACAGGCATATCAGGTGCTCCTGCAGTTGCAGCAGATGCGCATCCCTGTGCAGGTCTACACGCGCCTTGGCTTGTACCAAAACATGTTGGTCGAGACGCTGACGGTGCAGGACGACAATACCACGACGCACGGTTTGCGCTGCACCGTTGACCTTTCGGAACTCCTGGTAGCCACCGTGGAAGTGGTGAAGATCAGCGCGAATCCGGCTGTCACGGACTCTGCCAAGAAAGGCACGCAGCAGCCGAAGCAAGTACCGTCGTCGATTCTACAGACTCTAGCCAATCTGTTTAACGGCAAAGCAAGCTAAAATGACAACATCCATATATTCTACCGTGTGCTATATTGTGCGCATGGGGGGATGACGGTTGTTATGGTTGAATATCTTAGGGTGGGTATTGGTTCCCTATGTGATGATCTTTATTCAGTGGCGACGAATGCATAAAGCACTTCGTTTTGTTGCTACTGTATGGGCTCTGATTATATTCGCAAACACTGTATACTTAATTCGCGGTAAGCCGTCTGATTCAACAGCACTGAACTCAACGGCCGTTTCGACAAGTGATCAACCTTCACAAAATCAAGATGAAGGTGAAAACACATCCTCTGTTACCGCGACAACAAATGTGTCGCAGTCAGCGCAGTCTAACACGTCTGCCGATTCTTCTACTTCTAATACATCAAAAGTGCGCTATGTTCCGGTTGAAACATACGGAAGAGTAGGAGATTTGGAAGTCCGAGTAAACTCGCTGCAACAGGTTAAAAGCGTTGGTTATGACGGGATAGGTGATACTGCAGATGGTGCGTTTTGGGTCATCAACGTGACCATCAAAAACGATGGTTCAAGTCCATTAGCGATCGTAGATGACATTTTTCACTTACAAGATATAAACGGAGATACTTACCAGCCTGATTCAACTGCAGAGATATATGCCAATACCGATGCTGGAACAATGCCAACCAATCTTAATCCAGGCGTGTCAATGACCACCAATATAGTTTTTGATATGCCTGATTTTATGACGTACCGTCACATAGGTCAGCACTATTCGCTCGTGGCTTCTATGGGTTTGTTTGGGACAAATGAGACTACATATGATCTTCCATAAAGGAAAGTAGATACCTGAGCCGCCTTCGGGCGGCCTTTTTTGTTGGGGGTGATCGTGCGTGTCCAGTGTCGTTGTGCCGATCACATCCGGCGCCAACCAATCTGTGACCTGCACGCTGCCGGTCAATGGCTCCAACGTCACGTTGACGTTCCAGTTCACGTGGAACGGACAGGGCGGTTATTGGTATATGTCGGTCACAGATAACAACGGCAACCTACTGCTGGACGCCGTACCAGTCATTACAGGACAATACCCCGCAGCGAACATCTTACGCCAGTATCAGTACCTGAACATTGGGAGCGCGTACCTCGTGCCGGCATCCAATGGTTTGCCGGACAACCCGACATTCAATGACTTGGGCAGCGACTTTCTGCTCGTATGGACGGACAACGAAGACTATATCGCGTGAGGTGATGTCAAGTGGCGATTCAGATCGACTCCTACGTCGAGCAGCTGGCGCAGATGGCATCGCAGATTTGTGGCCTGGATCCGAACGTCATCTTGGCACAGTGGATGTGCGAAGAAGGAATTTCTAGCGCCAACTGGCCGAGCAACAACCCGGCAGGCATTACGCCCGGCAATTCGGCTGTCGATCAATACTCCACCGGGGTCAACGCATCTGGTTTTCTCATTTTCCCGACGCCTGCCGCTGGTGCCGAAGCGTACGCGATGCTCTACAAGACCGATCCGAACTATGCGAACGTACGCGCGGCCATCCAAACCGGCAGCCCTGCGGCTGAGATCCAAGCCATCGTGAACAGCCCGTGGGATGCTGGTCACTATATGGAGGGCGGCTACAACCACCTGCTCGCTGCCTACAACGAGATCACCGGGCAGAATGTGCAGCTCGTCGACAACACGAACACAAGCGCGTACGCCTATCCCACGGACTCCACGGACACCGGCATCGCCAATCAAGTCAGCTTCCCGGCGACGAACTACAGCGTGGTTGCAAACAGTCAGCGTACCGGTAACGTGCTCTATGGGCGTCGCTACCGCATCATCGTGAGCAACTCAGCAGGCATCGCGCTGGACGTGTCAGACCTTCATTGCACATTCGACATCCAGTACGTGGTGAACCAACAGCCACCGTTCAGCACGATCGTCATCTACAACCTCAAGCCTGCGACGGAGAACTT